>DASWYX010000518.1:0-5441 GCA_036404755.1 Pseudoduganella sp. | reverse complement strand
ATTCGTCACGTATTTTTCAGCTGCTCTGCCATCGCGGATCTTCTGGTTGAAGCCCGCCAGATTGCGCACGCCCAGCGCGGACATGAGCCTGTAGCGCTTTTCCATCTCGGCGACGCACCAGGTGAGGGCGTTGGCGGCCAGTTTCATATCCGTGACGACGGGCGCCAGCAGGTGAGGGATGCCGTCGTAGACCGAGAGTTCCAGCATCTTTGGATCGATCATGATCATTCTCACGTCTTCGGGCGTGGCTTTGTACAGCAGCGACACGATCATGGCGTTGATTGCCACCGATTTGCCGGAGCCGGTGGTGCCGGCGACCAGCATGTGCGGCGCCTTGGCGAGGTCGGTCACTACCGGAGCGCCGGTGATGTCCTTGCCCATGGCCAGGGTGAGCTGGGAGCTTGAGGCGCGGTACGCGTCCGAGGCCAGGATTTCCGAGAGCTGGATCATCTGGCGGCGTACATTCGGCAGTTCCAGGCCCATGCAGGTTTTGCCGGGAATGGTTTCGACGACGCGGACGGAGGTTACTGCGAGTGCGCGCGACAGGTCCTTCATCAGCGCGACGATCTGCGCGCCGCGGACGCCGATGGCTGGTTCGATCTCGTAGCGCGTGATGACCGGTCCGGCGGACGCGCCGAGCACGGATACCGGGACCTTGAACTCCTTGAGCCGTTGTTCGATCAACTGGCCGGTTTCCGCCAGGTCGGTAGTCGAGATGTCGACGGAGACCTCTGTGTATGGGGCCAGCAAGTCAAGGTCAGGCAGCTCCACATTGCTTTCGGGCGGTGGCGTGTATGCGACCGGTGCGATGACTTGGGCAGGTGGCGGGGCAATTGGTGGTTGTTCTGCCGGAGATGGTTCTGCCGGAGTTGGTTCTGCCGGTGACGGGGCTGGCTGAGGCGGTGCGAGCGGGGCCGTGGTCGCTGGCGGTGCCGGAGGCGTCGGGGGCATCGGCTGCAGCGGAGGCGTCGCAGGCATCGGCTGCATCGTAGACATCGCCGGCATCGGCTGCATCGTAGACATCTCCGGCATCGGTGGCACCGGAGGCGTCGCCGGCATTGGCTGCACCGCAGGCATCGGCGGCAGAGGTGGCGGAGGTGGCGGTGGGGCTGGCGTGACCTCGCGCCATTCGACGTACTGCGGCTCTGCATGGATCTGGGCCTGGATCTGGACCGGCATCGGCATTGCCACCGGCACGGCGTATTCCAATTGTGCCGGCTCGGCGGCGGGCTCGATGATCACTACTTCCTGCAATCGCGGTTCGGGCGGCGGTGGCGGTGGCGGCGGCGCGGGGATGCTCGCTGATAGATGCGCTGATAGAGGCGCGGGTGCGGACGCATGCCTTGGCGCAGCGTCCACGTCGTGTGCGGGCTGCGGCAGTTTCACGATCCTGATGGGTTCCGTTTGCCTGATGCGGGCATTGGCTTCTTCCTCCGCCTTGGCGCGGGCCAGCATTGCGGATGTCGGGCGGATGCTTTCAAACGGCGCCCATTCCTCGCTCGGACGCGCTGGCGGGGCGGCGTTTGCCATGCCTTTCTGTGGGCCGAAGATAATGGGGGTTGGCGCCTCGCCGGTGCGGCGCTCGGGACGCCGGGTTGGCGTGCGTGGCGTGGCAGGGCGTGACGCCGGCATAGGACGTGCCGTCGCGCCTGGCGTGGTAGGTGACGTAGCACGTGACGTGGCGCCCGGCGTGATAGGTGGCGTCGCACGGGACGTGGCGCCTGGCGTGTTAAATGGCGTTGCTCGCGACGCGGTACCTGGCCCGGCTCGTGGCGGCGCTGGCCGATTCTCCGCGGCCGGCTGTCCGCCGCCGGTCACCGCGCGGATGCACCAGGACAGGAGATCCAGCGACCGGTAGCCAATCAGCCAGGAGGCAAAGAAGGGGGCGGCGGCGAGCATCGCTGCCAGACCGGCGCCTTTTCCGAGTGTCGACGCGAAGAAGGTCGTCGCCAGCATCAGCAAGGTGCCGAGCACCAGGCGGATGAAGCCCTGGCCAAGCAAGGTGCCCCGTTTCAGGAGGAATACCTTAACGAAGCGCCACAACAAGGGAAGTGACCAAAACACCAACCAACCGAGCAACGACATCACTGCCATTCAAATCTTTCTTCGAATCCTAAGCGAGAGCGAAGTTTATCACGCGCATTTCAGACGACGATAGCCAAGCGCCTGCGTGCGCTGCATCAATCCGGCGTGGCTGAAAGGCGCAGGCGAATCCGTTGATCCAGGCCCAGTGCCTTGATATCTGCACCGAACGCTTCGTCAATCAGGCGGGCCTTTAGCCCGGTCGCTTCCGCCTCCTTCAAGGCGCGCTCGATGATCGGGCGATAGTTGGCGGAGGATGCCGACAGATAGAAGCAAAAGTCGCCGCGATATTCCACCAGCAGATGCCGTTCCACTGTCAGTTCCGGATGCAAGCGCGCTTCCGGCATCACCTCTATAACGCCGCGCGGCAAATAATCGACGCGGCGGTTTCCCGCTGCCACCATCGCGTAGATCGTCTTCCATGGCGCAGTGTGCTCATAGAGCGGCAGATCGGCTTTTCTCCATATCCGCGCATCGCCCCATCCTTCGCCGAAGCCGGCAACCAGCCCGGTTTCCTTCAGATCGGCCACGGATTTGACCCGTGCAAAGACTTCCGTGTCGGGCGGCCGGATCAGGAAGACGCGCTGGCCGATCAAGCCATTGGTCAGGCCATTGCGCACCGGGACGATCCCTTCGCTGACGTCTTTTTGCTTCGTCCGCAAGCCGTAGAAAAGATTGATGTCGCCTTTGCCCAGCATGGCCCACATGCGGCGGGCTGGAACATCCTTCACGTAGCGGATGCGGTAAGGCTGATGAATCAATTTCAGGGATTCTTCCAGGAGGCGAATGAAGTAATTCGCATGTCCATCGGATACCACGGGGATGCGCAATTCCAGGGGCGCGGCCTCCGGCGCGGGTGCTGCGCGCACGAATGCCGTGAACGACACAAGCAGCAGGCAAGTGAAAAGGTGGGTGAAGCGCGGCATGGTCAGCACAATATCACAGCTTTGCATGTGCTCCCCTTTTGGATGGTGGAAAAGCGTGCTACGCTACGATTGCTATCAAGGAAATATTTCTGTGTCCCAGGCAGGACGCCGCTACCCGCGGCAAGTCCGCCGGGTTTATTCCTGCGACACCATCGCATATGAAGGAATCAGAATGAGCAAGGGCGAACCGCTTCGCCTGCACGTGCCCGAACCGACGGGTCGTCCAGGCTGTGCAACCGATTTTTCCTATCTGCGCCTGTCGCCGGCCGGGGCCGTGCGCCGGCCCGAGATCGATGTGGCGCCCATGGATACGCGCGATCTTGCGTACTCCCTGGTCAGCGTGCTCGATGCCGAGGGCAATGCCGTCGGGCCCTGGGTGCCCAAGATCGATATCGAGGTCGTACGCAAGGGCTTGCGCGCCATGATGAAGACACGCATCTTCGACAGCCGCATGCTGATGGCGCAGCGCCAGAAGAAGATGTCGTTTTACATGCAGAGCCTGGGCGAAGAGGCGATCGGCACGGCGCAAGCGCTTGCGCTGAATGAAGACGACATGTGCTTTCCCACCTACCGCCAGCAAAGCATTCTCGTCGTACGCGATTACCCGATGGTGGACATGATCTGCCAGCTGATGTCGAATGAGCGCGACCCGCTCAAGGGCCGGCAGCTGCCCGTCATGTACTCGGTAAAGAAGGCCGGATTCTTCTCCATCTCGGGCAATCTGGCCACGCAATACATCCAGGCGGTGGGCTGGGGCATGGCGTCGGCCATCAAGGGCGATACCAAGATTGCCTCGGCATGGATAGGCGACGGCGCCACGGCGGAGGCGGACTTCGACACGGCCCTCACTTTCGCCCACGTGTATCGCGCGCCGGTCATCCTTAACGTGGTGAACAACCAGTGGGCCATCTCGACCTTCCAGGCCATCGCCGGCGGCGAGGACACCACCTTTGCCGCACGCGGCGTCGGCTGCGGCATCGCATCGCTGCGCGTCGATGGCAATGATTTCCTGGCTGTGTACGCGGCGTCGTGCTGGGCTGCCGAAAGGGCGCGCCGCAATTTTGGGCCATGCCTGATCGAATGGGTCACCTACCGGGCGGGCCCTCATTCGACATCGGACGATCCATCGAAGTACCGCCCCGGCGATGACTGGTCGCATTTCCCGTTGGGCGATCCGATTGCGCGCCTGAAGCAGTACCTGATCAAGGCCGGTGCATGGTCTGACCAGGAGCACGAGGAAACCCAGAAGCTGCTGGAGGCGGAAGTGCTGGCCGCGCAAAAAGAGGCCGAGCAGTACGGCACGATGGCCAGCGGCCATACCTTCAGTCCCGCGGAAATGTTCGATGGCATCTACAAGGACATGCCGGAACACTTGCGCGTGCAACGTCAGCAACTGGGGATCTGAAATGGCGCAAAACACAGTCAAGACGCCCATGACCATGATCCAGGCGCTGCGTTCGGCCATGGATGTGATGATGGAGAAAGACGAGAATGTCGTGGTCTTCGGCCAGGACGTGGGCTATTTCGGTGGCGTGTTCCGCTGCACCGAGGGCCTGCAAAAAAAGTACGGCAGGTCACGGGTGTTCGATACGCCGATTTCCGAAGGCGGCATCGTTGGCGTGGCAATCGGCATGGGGGCGTACGGCCTGCGGCCGTGCATTGAAATCCAGTTTGCCGACTACATCTATCCGGCCTATGACCAGATCGTGTCCGAAGCGGCGCGCCTGCGATTCCGTTCGGCAGGCGACTTTACCGCGCCGATCACGATCCGTACTCCATGCGGCGGCGGCATCTACGGTGGACAAACCCACAGCCAGAGTCCGGAGGCCGTTTTCGCCCACGTTTGCGGCCTGCGTACGGTCATGCCCTCGAATCCCTACGACGCCAAGGGCCTGCTGATTGCCTCGATTGAAAACGACGATCCGGTGATCTTCCTTGAACCCAAGCGGCTGTACAACGGACCGTTCGACGGTCACCACGACAAACCAGTGGTGCCCTGGTCGCAGCACCCGCTGGGAGAGGTGCCCGAGGGGTATTACACCGTCCCGCTCGAGAAGGCGGCCGTTTTCCGGCCGGGCAAGCAGTTGACCGTGCTCGCTTACGGCACCATGGTGTGGGTCTGCGAGGCTGCCGCGTGCGAAACCGGCATCGACGCCGAGATCATCGACCTGCGCAGCTTGTGGCCGCTGGACCTGGATGCGATCGTCGAGTCGGTGAAGAAAACCGGCCGCTGCGTGGTCGTGCACGAAGCCACACGCACTTGCGGTTTCGGCGCCGAGCTGGTGTCGCTGGTGCAGGAGCATTGCTTCTACCATCTGGAAGCGCCGATTGAACGCGTGACGGGTTGGGATACTCCTTATCCGCACGCGCAGGAATGGGCGTATTTTCCGGGACCTGCGCGCGTTGGCGCGGCGTTCAAACGTGCGGTGGAGG
>DASWYX010000517.1:0-20480 GCA_036404755.1 Pseudoduganella sp. | reverse complement strand
CAGGAGCGGTCGAAGCCCTCGTCGGTTTGCACGAACTTGCCGGCGCCTTCGCCCTTGATGAAGGCGTGTTGCGGCTGGACGGCCGCATTGTCGACGGTGGTGCGTGCGGTCGCCTCGTCCTTCGAGCCACCCAGCTTGGTCATCAGCTTGGCCAGGAACAGTGCTTCCAGGTTCGGATCGGTCGCGCGCGGCTGCCACTGCGTGGTTTCCTTCTGCGCACCGGTCACGACTTCTTCGGCGCCACGGTGGCTGATGTAGATCTCGGTCGAACCGTCGGCATTGCGCTCCAGGCGGGTGCGGTACTTGTCGCGCTCGCCGCTCGAATACATGCCATCGAAGACCTTGCCGATCGTGCTGCGAATGAAGTCTTGCGGGATCTTGGCGCGGTTCTCGTTCCACTCGGTTTCCATGATGCCGGCAGTGGAGTTATCCAGCGCCAGCGTGAAGCCCGATTCTTCCCAGAAGGACTTCAGCTGCGGCCAGAGCTGCTCCGGCGTCTGCTTGACCACCAGCCATCGCTGGTTGCCCGCGCGCTCCACTTTCACGGCGGCGGTGCCGGTCGATGCCACGTCGTTGACGGCTGCGGTGGAACCGGCCAGCGTGCCGCGCTGGGCAGCATAGCCGGAAGCGGTTGCCACGCCGCGGTCCGTGTTCGGCAGCGAATAGCGGTTGTCTTTCTGCAGCTGGGTCAGGTCCGGCGGCACGTCCAGCGTGCTGGCCTTCTTGGCGGACTTGTAGTCCACCTTGCTGTCGCCAACAACCGACTGGATCATGCCGCAGCCGGACAGGCTCAGCACCAGGGCGCTGGCGACCAGCCCACGCGACGACGGGGAAAGGGAAGCGATCTTGCGAATAGTCATGTGTTCAGAGTGATTAGTTCAGCACACCGGATTCGCGCAGCGCGGCGCGAACGGTCTCGTGGAATTGCTCTGCCAGCGGTACCAGCGGCAGGCGGATGCCGGGCGGCATCTTGCCCATCTCGGCCAGCGCCCATTTCACCGGCACTGGATTCGGTTCCACGAACAGCTTTTGATGCAGGGGGAAGAGCTTGTTGTTCAATTCGATGGCGCGGGCGATATTGCCTTCCATCGCGGCCTTGCACAGTTCGGACATGGCGCGCGGCGCCACGTTGGCGGTCACCGAGATATTGCCCTTGCCGCCGGCCAGCATCAGGGCCACGGCGGTCGGATCGTCGCCCGAATAGACGGCGAAGTCGGCAGGCGCCAGGCGCAGCAGGTCCAGGCCGCGGGCGATATTGCCGGTCGCGTCCTTCACGCCGATGATGTTGTCGATCTCGGCCAGGCGCAGGATGGTTTCATTGGCCATGTCCGCCACGGTACGGCCCGGCACGTTGTACAGGATCACCGGCAGGTCCACCGCTTCGGCGATCGCCTTGAAGTGCTGGTACATGCCTTCCTGGGTCGGACGGTTGTAGTAAGGGACAACCTGCAGCGAAGCGACGGCGCCCGCGCTCTTGGCAAAGCGGGTCAGCTCGATGGCTTCCAGCGTGGAATTGCCGCCGGAGCCGGCGATCACGGGGATGCGGCCTGCCACGCGGTCCACGGTGGCCTTGATCAGCGCGCAGTGCTCGGCCACGTTCACGGTGGCGGATTCACCAGTGGTGCCGACGATCACGATAGCGTCCGTGCCTTCGGCGATGTGCCAGTCGATCAGCGCGTTCAGGCCTGGGTAGTCCAGGCTGCCGTCAGCGTGCATCGGGGTGACGATTGCTACAATGCTGCCCTTAATCATAGGTAACCAATTGCAAAAAGAATTAAAACGACGATTGTAGACGATAGTCTGCGGATGTAGTGCATTTCCCGTCGTCAAATAGGCGCCAACAGGGCCGCCTCCCTCGGAAACTCTTCCTTCACGGCGCAAATTCGTTGCACCATGGCAGGTTTCGGCGTGTTAACGACCCCATCCTCGAAGGCGATGACACGCAAGCCGTTTTGGCGTGCAATGTCCAGCAATTCGCCGGATTTCAGCAGGAAATCAGGGTTGGAGGGCTTGCCGAAGGCGGCATTGCCGTCGGCGAAGGTCTCATAAATCAGCACGCCGTTCGGCGCCAGGCTACCCAGCATGTCGACGATCAGCGGACGATGCAGGTAGTTGGTGACCACGATCCCGGCAAAGCGCGCCGGACCGAAAGGCCAGGCAGCGCCCTCGCCTTCCAGGTCGATTTCGCTGGTGACGATGCCATCGCCGGCCGCGGCGGCCAGCGCCTGCGGATCGCGGTCGACGGCGACCACGAGGTGGCCCAGCGCCTGCATATAGCGCGAATGGCGGCCGCTGCCGCAGGCCAGGTCCAGCACTTCGCCGCCGGGCACCAGGGGCGCGTAACGCTGCACCCAGACCGATGGGTCATCCATAGTTCAATCCCATTGCTTCGCGCACATCGCGCATCGTTTCCTGCGCCAGCTTGCGCGCGGCCTCGTTGCCGTCCGCCACGATGGCGCGCACCAGCGACGGATCGTCCAGATACGGCTGGGCGCGCTCGTGCATCGGCTCCTGCTCCTTGATGATGGCGTCGATTACCGGCTGTTTGCACTCGATGCAGCCGATGCCCGCCGAGCGGCAGCCCTTCTGCACCCATTCCTGCGTGGGGCCATCCGAATAAACCTGGTGGAATTGCCAGACCGGGCAGCGCTCCGGCTCGCCGGCATCGGTGCGGCGCACGCGCGCCGGGTCGGTGGGCATGGTGCGCACCTTCTTGGTGACCACGTCCTTCTCTTCGCGCAGCGCAATCGCATTGCCATAGCTCTTGGACATCTTGCGGCCATCCAGGCCCGGCAGGCGCGACGACTCCGTCAGCTTCGCCTGCGGCTCGACCAGGATCAGCTTGCGCGATCCTTCCAGGTAGCCGAACAGGCGCTCGCGGTCGATCATGGACAGGCTCTGCGCATCGTCCAGCATGGCTTTTGCCTGCTCCAGTGCCGCTTCGTCGCCGTTTTGCTGATAACCGGTGCGCAGTTCGTTGTACAGCTTGGCGCGCTTGCTGCCCAGCTTCTTCACCGCGGCCTCGGCTTTCTCTTCGAAGCCTTTTTCCTTGCCGTACAGGTAGTTAAAGCGGCGCGCGATCTCGCGCATCATTTCCACGTGCGGCACCTGGTCGTCGCCCACCGGCACTTCGCTGGCGCGGTAGATCAGCACGTCCGCCGCCTGCAGCAGCGGGTAGCCGAGGAAGCCATAGGTAGCCAGGTCCTTGTTGGCCAGGTTCTCGATCTGGTCCTTATAGGTCGGCACGCGCTCCAGCCAGCCCAGCGGCGTTGCCATCGACAGCAGCAGGTGCAGTTCGGCGTGCTCCGGAATCTTGGACTGGATGAACAGCGTGGCCTGGGTCGGATCGATGCCGGCAGCCAGCCAGTCGACCAGCATGTCCCAGGTGGACTTCTCAATGATCGACGGGTCGTCGTAATGCGTGGTCAACGCATGCCAGTCGGCGACAAAGAACAGGCAAGGCTGCTCCGCCTGCATGCGGATCCAGTTCTTCAGCGCACCGTGGTAATGGCCTAGATGCATCGTGCCGGTCGGGCGCATACCGGAGACTACGCGGTCTGGGTACATAGTGTTAGCTCAGGAGATAGGTAATCGGGGTCAGCACCAGCCCGAACAGGCTCATGACCAGATACATCAGCCCGGTCAGGAAGCTGCGGAACGGCCCCGTGTTCAGCAGCACGATCAACACGATGAAGATGATGGGGCCCAGGCGCTCGATGCTGGCGAAGCGGTTCGCCAGGTCGTTCGGCAGCAGGGCCGTGACAATGCGTCCGCCGTCCAGCGGCGGAATGGGAAGCAGGTTGAAGGCGCACATGGCGGCGTTGACCAGCACGCCGGCCTGCGCCATGCCGATCAGGAATTCCTCCGTTACGCCGAACCGGGCCAGCACCAGGTAGAGCAGCATCCAGAACACGCCCATGAGGAAGTTGGCCAGCGGACCGGCCGCAGCCACAAAGCCCATCTGCTTTTTCGGATTGCGCAGGCGGCTGTAATCGACGGGCACCGGCTTCGCGTAGCCGAACGGCGGCAGGTGCGCCAGATGCAGCAGCAGCGGCAGCAGGACAGTGCCGATGGGGTCGATATGGCGCACCGGGTTCGGGCTCAGGCGGCCCAGGCGCTCGGCGGTGTTGTCGCCGAAATAGCGGGCTACATATCCGTGGGCAGCTTCGTGCAGGGAAATGGCAAACAGAACAGGGATCGCGTAGACAGCTACGGTCCGGATGATTTGATCGATATCACTCATGGGAAAGATTTTACCAGACGCCAAATTATGGCTTTGCGGACAGACAAGCCGCCGCGGTGAATAGGACGGATCACTGATCCGCCGCGTCAAAGTGCGTAGGGCGGATCATTGATCCGCCGTGTCAAAGTCCCAGTAGCGCCGGATCGCCCCGCCCGGTGCGGACCAACTCCGGCTCCGCGCCGGTCAGATCCACCACCGTCGTCGGCTCAAAGCTGCAGGCCCCGCCGTCGACGATCAGCTCAACCTGCTTGCCGATGCGCGCGCATACGGACTCCGCATCGGTCAGCGGCTCCTCCTCGCCCGGCAGGATCAGCGTGGTACCCAGCAGCGGCTGCTGCAGCTCGGCCAGCAGGGCCTCGACAATGGCGTTCTCCGGCACGCGCAGGCCGATGGTCTTGCGCGAGGGGTGGGACAGGCGCCGCGGCACGCAGCGGGTGGCCTCCAGGATAAAGGTGAAGGGACCCGGCGTGGCCGCCTTGAGCAGACGGAACTGGCGGTTGTCCACGCGGGCGTAGACGCCGATTTCGCTCAGGTCGCGGCACAGCAGGGTCAGGTGGTGCTTCTCGTCGATGCCGCGGATGCGGCGCAGCTTGTCGACGGCGGCCTTGTCATCCAGTTGGCATACCAGCGCATAGCAGGAATCCGTCGGCAGCGCGACGATGCCGCCCTCATTGATGATCTGCGCCGCCTGCTTGATCAGGCGGAGCTGGGGGTTTTGCGGGTGGACCTGGAAGAATTGGCTCATAAATTAGCGCAGCTGCTGCAGCGCTGCGATACGCTCCTCGATCGGCGGGTGGCTGGAGAACAGGGCGGCCCAGCCGCTCGGCGCGGTAATGCCGGACGCTGCCATGTTCTGCGGCAGTTCGCCCGGATGCACGCCGCCCAGGCGGGCCAGGGCGTGCTGCATCGGCACAGTGCTGCCCAGCAGCTTGGCGGACCCGGCGTCGGCGCGGAATTCGCGCTGGCGCGAGAACCAGGCCACGATCATCGAGGCTACCAGGCCGAACACGATTTCGCAGACGAATACGGTAATCGTATAGCCGATGCCGGGACCGCGGCGCTCTTCACCCTTGTTGATGGCGGAGTCGACGATACTGCCGACGATGCGCGCCAGGAAGACGACAAAGGTGTTGACCACGCCCTGGATCAGCGTCAGCGTGACCATGTCGCCGTTGGCGATGTGCGCCACCTCGTGGCCCAATACCGCTTCCACTTCTTCGCGGTTCATCGATTGCAGCAGGCCGGTGGACACGGCCACCAGCGCGTCGTTCTTGAAGGCGCCGGTCGCGAAGGCGTTTGGCTCGCCATCGTACACCGCCACTTCCGGACGGCCGATGCCGGCGCGGTCCGCCAGCCCGTGCACGGTGCTGAGCAGCCACTGCTCGGTGGAGTTCTGCGGCGTATCGATCACGCGCGCGCCAGTCGACCACTTGGCCATGGGCTTGGACATCAGCAGGGAAATGATCGAGCCGGTAAAGCCCACCACGGCCGAGAAGGCCAGCAGATTCCCCATCTGCATCTGACCCGGACCGGGACGGCCAATGCCAAGTATGCTCAGTACGACGGACAGCACCAACATCACGGCGAGGTTGGTGGCGAGGAAGAGAATGATGCGTTTCATAGGGTTGGGTCTCCGGACAGATTTGCCGAATGATAATGTATGGTTGGCTGGGGGGAAATACAAGGGTTTTAAAACCCAGACCCTGGGTCAGACCCAAGGGTCTGACCCTACCTCGGGGTCATGGGTCTGACCCTTGGGTCTGACCCGGGTCTTAGGTTTCAGAACCAATCATGCCAAACCGGCTTCACATTCCCCGGCAGCGGCGGCAGCAGTGCGAAATCGACCCGGGTCTCGCCCGGCGCATGAAAATCGGTGCCGCGCGAGGCGAGGAAGCCGTAGCGGTTGGCCAGCGTCGCGTATTCGGGATACTGGTCCGGCGTATGGCTGCCGGTCACGACTTCGATCGCCGTGCCGCCCAGTTGCTTGAACTCGTCGAACAGCACGCCTTCCTGCAAGTCGGTGAACTTGTAGCGTCCCGGATGGGCAATGACGGCGATGCCGCCGGCGCCCTTGATCCAGCCGACAGCCTGGGCCAGGGTCGCCCAGCGGTGCTCGACGAAGCCCGGCTTGCCCGGACACAGGAACTTGCGGAACACTTCCGGAATATCGCGGCACACGCCCTGGTCCACCAGGTAGCGCGCAAAGTGCGTGCGCGACATCAGGGAAGGATTGTCCACATACTTGAGCGCGCCTTCATAGGCATCCGGAATGCCGACCGCCGCCAGCTGGCGGCCGATTTCGCGGCCACGGTTGTCGCGGCCCGAACGGGTGGCTTCCAGCCCCTTGACCAGGACCTCATCATTCTCGTCGATCTGCAGGCCGACGATGTGCACCGTCTCGCCGCCCCAGGTGATCGAAATCTCCACGCCGGACACGAAACGCATGCCCTCCTGCTCAGCCGCCACGCGGGCGGCGCCGACGCCGGCCACCTCATCGTGGTCGGTCAGCGCCCACACGTCAACGCCGGCCTTGCGCGCATAGGCCGCCACGGCGGCCGGCGCCAGCACGCCGTCGGAAACATTGGAATGGCAGTGAAGATCTACGTTCAGCATACGGACACTTGCATAAAAACGAAGACTTCATTGTACGCTGTCAGCGCCGAACACGGAATTTATGGCAGGAACTCCTCGAGCATGCGTGCCAGCAGCTCAGGCTGGTCATGGTGCAGCATATGGCCGGCATCCGGCATCATCTTCGCCGTAACGTTCTTCAAGTGACCCAGGCGGCGGTCCACCTCGGCGCGCGCCTCGTCCTTCGGCCCCATCCACAGCCACATATTGGTGTCGTCTGCTTCCACCCACAGCACGGGCGCCGTGATGCGCTGCCAGCAGGCCAGCACCTCATCCACGCGGTACAGGATGGGACTGGTACGCTTGTGCAAGGGGTCGCCCAGGATTTCCCACTGTCCGGCGTCGTTCTGCTGCGACCAGTGCTGCGCCAGGAAAGCGGCGCGCTCATCGGTCAGGCGCGGATTGGTCTTTTGCAGGCGGGCTGCGACGGCGGCGCGGCTATCGTAGCTGCGCATTTCCGGCCGTGTTTGCAGCTCATCGAGCCATTTCGCGTAACGGTCCGGCGCGTTTTCCGGCGTGGTCGCCTTCAGGCCGAAGCCTTCCAGATTGACCAGGCGGCGGATGCGCTCGGGGCGCACGCCCGCATACAGGCTGACGATATTGCCGCCCATGCTGTGGCCGACCAGGTTGACGGCCCCTTCCGGCTGGTAATGGCGCAGGATTGCGTCCAGGTCGGCCAGATAGTCGGGGAACCAGTAGGTATCGGTGTCGATGCTGTCGGTCAGGCCAAAGCCGCGCCAGTCCGGTGCAATCACGTGCCAGTCGCCCTGCAGGTTATCCACGACGAACTGGAAGGAAGCGCCCACGTCCATCCAGCCGTGCATCATGAAAATCTTCGGCGCGCCTTCCCTGCCCCAATGGTGGACATGGGTGCGCAAGCCGCGCACGGTAATAAATTCTGTACGGGAGGGTTTCATGATGTTTGCCTTGAATTGGGTGCGCTTGTCGCAATATAGAGGGCTTCGTGGCCGCGAGCTCACATATTAGCACGACCGTTCGAAAACGGTATTCCCCGGCTTGCCCCAGGCAAGGCGTAAAATAACGCCAATTTCCTGAGGGCTAACCAATGACAATTTACCAGCTGGGCGAACATTCGCCAGAGATCGATGCATCCGCTTATGTCGCCGACAACGCCACCGTCATCGGCAAGGTCACGCTGAAGGCCAGCAGTTCCGTGTGGTTCGGCGTCACCATCCGTGGCGACAATGAGCGCATCACCATTGGCGAGGGCAGCAATGTCCAGGAAGGCGCCGTGATGCACACGGACATGGGCTTTCCGATGACCCTCGGGCGCGACGTGACCGTTGGCCACCAGGCCATGCTGCACGGCTGCACCATCGGCGATGGCACCCTGATCGGTATCCAGGCCGTGGTGCTGAACGGCGCAAAGATCGGCAAAGGCTGCCTGGTGGGCGCCGGCGCCCTCGTCACGGAAGGCAAGGAATTTCCGGACAATATGCTGATCATCGGTTCGCCGGCGAAGGCCGTGCGGGAATTGACGGCGGAAGACGTGGCGCGCATGAAAGGCGCCGCCGACAGCTATGTGAAGCGCGGCCAGCTGTTCAAGTCGCAACTCAAGAAGATTGGATAAAGCATGACCGACACCCTGCAAAAATTTATTTTCGAAAACGCTGCCGTGCGTGGCGAGCTGGTCGATATGTCCGCCACCTGGCGTGAAGTGCTGGCCCGCCATCACTACCCGACCGCCGTCAAGCACCTGCTGGGGCAGATGGTGTCGGCCGCCGCCCTGCTGTCGGCCAACCTGAAGTTCAATGGCTCCATCATCATGCAGATCCATGGCGACGGGCCGGTGCGCCTGCTGGTGGTCGAGTGCGATTCGGACCTGAAGCTGCGCGCCACCGCCAAGCTGAATCCCGATTTCGCCATTGCCCAGGATGCGGGCCTGTCCACGCTGGTCAATGCGCACGGCCACGGCCGCTTCGTCATCACGCTCGACCCGGCCGAGAAAGTGCCGGGCCAGCAGCCCTACCAGGGCGTCGTGCCGCTGGACGGCGACGATATCGCCACCGTGATCGAAAACTACATGCTGCGCTCGGAACAGCTTGATACCAAGCTGTGGCTGGCGGCGAACGACCAGGTGTCGCGCGGCGTTCTGCTGCAAAAGCTGCCGCTGCATGGCGGCAAGGTCGAACCGGGCGCGCTGACGGCCGACGAGGCGCAGGAAACCTGGAACCGCGCCGTGATGCTGGGCTCCACGCTGAAGGAAGAGGAAATGCTGAGCACCACCATCGATGTGCTGCAGCAGCGCCTGTTCTGGGAAGAGACCATCCGCGTCTTCGAGCCGCTGCATCCTTCCTTCCACTGCAGCTGCACGCGCGAGAAGGTGGGCAATATGCTGAAGATGCTGGGACAGGAAGAGGTTGAGAGCGCGCTGTCCGAACAGGGCAAGCTGGGCATCAACTGCGATTTCTGCGGCAAGCATTATGAGTATGACGCGGTGGATTGCGCTCAGCTGTTCACTACCACCGCGCCGGCTGAAGCGCTGCTGCACGCGACCGAAGCCAAGCATTAATTTTCTCTCTGCGCTGGCACGGCGGATCGATGATCCGCCCTACACGCCTTCGGCCCGCCGCGTTTGTGTGTCCATCCCGGCGCGGTCCAAAACCCCTTGTTCCATCGAAACGCGTAGGGCGGATCGTTGATCCGCCGTGTGCGCGCCATCGGCGCCCATGCTAGCCCGACATGTCTCACACCTTTATGATCATTGTCGCAAAATTGTCGGCGATACAATTATAAATAATACATATTTGACCAAAAGTTAACGCTAGAGTGCCTAGCGACGCTCAGTCAGGCGTCAAGTTTTACCTGTTTTACCTTTCTTACAAATTGGAAAATAAGGGACGAAACATGACTCAGCCAACAGCTCGTACCCGCAGGCGCCTGAGCACCGGCGCTGCGGCAGCAGCACTCGCACTATCCCTCTCTTCGCCGGCGTTCGCTGGTGACCTCACCCTCGATTTCGACGACCTCGAGCACACCTTCCTGGGCGCCGGCGACAGCTTCCAGCACAAGGGCCTGCAGCTGACCGCCTACAGCAACCTTGATGAAGCGCAAACCGGCGACCTGGTCGGCGGCCTGTTCGACGGGCGCGATCCGTCGATGTGCATGGCCCTGCTCTGCCCGGTCGACAACAATAGCCCCGGCTATTACGCCGGCCTCAACGACGGCGTCCTCGTCATCGATTCCGGCAGCGCGCAAAGCCTGCACATCAAGTCCTTCGACGCCAGCTTCATCGGCTCCTTCGAACGCGCCGGCTGGGAACATTACTACCCGGAAGTGGCCGGCCTGCTCGAGGTGCGCGGCTACCGCGCCGACGGCAGCTATCTCTCCGAGCGCTTCCAGCTGCCGGGCACCGGCTACGTCGGCAGCGACTTCCACATGTCGCACTACGAAACCAGCGCCGCCTTCGCCAGCCAGGGCTTCACGGAATTCGCCATCTTCGGCTACAGCTGCGATTTCTCGGGCAAATGCGCCGCGTTCGAAAACAATGCGGGCCAGTTCGCGCTGGATAACGTGAATATGCAGATTTCGGCCGTGCCCGAGCCGGGCAGCTGGATGATGCTCCTGGGCGGCTTCGGCACGATTGCCGCCTTCCGCCGCCGCCGCGCCGCCTAAAAAACTCTCAAGAAAACCAGATCATGAAACTGAACCCGATAGTTATCGCGGTGGCCCTGTGCTGCCTTGGCGCTTCCGTCCATGCGGACGAAACGCGCCGGCCCTATATCGTGCAGCTGGGCGACAAACCCGTGGCCACCTATGGCGGCGGCATCACCGGCTACCCCGCCACCCGGCCAGCCGCCGGCCAGCGCCTCGACCTGAGTGCGCCGAATGTCCAGCTGTATGCGCAGTACCTGGCGGAGCGCCAGGCGTCCGTGATGGCGGTGATCGCCAGCGCGCCCGTGCAGTACCAGTACCAGCTGGCACTGAACGGCTTCTCGGCCATGCTGACCGATGCCGAAGTGCGCGCCCTGAAGGCGCGCGGCGATGTCGCCTCCGTCTCCGCCGACGGTCGGCGCCACCTGCTGACCGACTACACGCCCACCTTCCTCGGCCTGGACAAGCCGGGCGGCCTGTGGAGCCAGGTCGGCGGCAAAGCGCGCGCCGGCGAAGACGTGGTGATCGGCGTGCTCGATACCGGCGTCTGGCCAGAAAATCCCTCCTTCAGCGACCGCGTGGATGCGAACGGCAATCCCAGTTGGGACAGCAGCGCCGCCCTCGCCTACAACGCCCCGCCCGCCAGCTGGAAAGGCAGCTGCGCCAGCGGCGAAGGCTGGGAAGCCAGCTTCTGCAACAACAAGCTGATCGGCGCGCAATACTTCGTCAAGGGCTTCCAGGACGCGGTACCCAGCCTGCATGCGAGCGAATTCAAATCGCCGCGCGACTCCAACGGCCACGGCACGCACACGGCCACCACTTCCGGCGGCAACAGCGGCGTGGAAGCGAGCGTGCACGGCATCGTGATGGGCAAGACGTCCGGCATGGCGCCGCGCGCCCGGCTGGCCGCTTACAAGGTGTGCTGGTCCGGCGACGATAATGGCGAGCCGGTGGACGGCTGCTATGGCTCGGACAGCGTGGCCGCCGTCGAGCAGGCCATCCGCGACGGCGTGAACGTGCTGAGCTACTCGATCAGCGGCGGCTGGCAGCTGGACGATCCCGTCGACCAGGCCTTCCTGCACGCCGCCAATGCCGGCATCTTCGTTTCCGCCGCGGCCGGCAATGAGGGCCCCAAGCACTACACGCTGTCGCACCAGGCGCCGTGGCTGACCACGGTGGCCGCCACCACGCATGACGCGCAGTTGCTGTCCACGCTCACGCTGGGCAGCGGCAAGCAGTACCGCGGCCTCTCGCTGAACCAGACTGCGCTGCCGCAAACCGCCATCGTCATGGCGCAGGATGCGGTGCTACCGGGAGTCGATTCCAGCAGCGCCCAGCTATGCTACAGCACGGCCTACAACGGCGGCACACCCCAGCTTGATCCGATCAAGGTGAAGGGCAAGATCGTGGTCTGCCTGCGCGGCGCCAGCCCGCGCGTGGACAAGAGCGCGGCCGTGAAGGAAGCCGGCGGCGTGGGGATGGTGCTGCTCGACGACGGCAACGGACCGCTGGCCGACGTGTACTCCGTGCCGACCGTGCACCTGTTCCAGGAAGACCGGGTCGGCGTCACCGCTTACGTCCAGGGCGCCAACCCGAAAGCGGCGCTGTCGGCCTTTGCCCATGTCACCGGCAATGTACCAGCGCCGGTGGTGGCGCGCTTCTCTTCGCGCGGCCCCAACACGGCGGATATGAGCGTGCTCAAGCCCGACGTGGCGGCGCCCGGCGTCGACATCCTGGCCGGCGTGGTGCCGGCCATGGACCAGGCCCAGCACGACCAGGTGGCGGCCGGCACGCTCAAGCCCGGGGCGGCCTGGGATTACTACAGCGGCACCTCAATGGCCACGCCGCATATTTCCGGCATCGCGGCCCTGCTGCACCAGTTGCATCCGACCTGGACGCCGGCCGCCATCAAGTCGGCCATGATGACCAGCGCCAGCGCCACCCTGCCCGATGCGTACACCGGCCACACCTACTCCGGTCCCATGCCCTGGGCCCAGGGCGCCGGCCAGATCCAGCCGAACCGCGCGCTCGATCCCGGCCTGGTGTACGACCTGGGTGCGGCCGACTATGCACGTTACCTGTGCAATGCCGGCATGTCCGCACAGTGCGCCGGGGGTGCTGCGCCCAGCTTCAACCTGAACCTGCCGACCATCACGGTGGCCGGCGCGGCCGACGAGCAGGTGGTCACGCGCCGCGTCACCAATGTGGGCAGCACGGCAGCCACCTATACGGCCAGCGCCAGCCTGACCGGCTATGAAGTGACGGTGTCGCCTTCCACGCTGATCCTGGCGCCGGGCGCCAGCGCCAGCTTCAACCTGATCATGAAGCGGGTCAACGCCAAGGACTATGAATGGCAGTTCGGCAAACTGGTCTGGAGCGACGGCAGCCATACCGTGACCAGCCAGCTGATCGCGGCCGCCGGCAAGACGGTGGACTCGCCTTCGCCCGTCACCTCGGAAAAGGCGAGCGGCATGAAGGCCGTCAGCGTCTATACAGGCTACAACGGCAAGCTGGGCGCAGTGGTCGGCGGCATGAAGCCGGTCACCCGCGCCAGCTACGAGGTGGCGCAGGCGCCCTTCAATTCCGTCGATACGCCGGACCAGATCGTCGCCGCCTGCCAGGCGGGCAAGGCGGGCGTGCGCGTCATTCCCGTCACCCTGCCGGAGAAAACCCTGGCCGCGCGCTTCGAGCTGTTCAACCGCGACACGGGCGACGGCGGCAACCATGACCTGGAGCTGGCCCTGCTCGACGCCAAGGGCGCCAGCTGGGGCCTGAGCCGACTGCAGGGCTCGAACGAACGCATCACGCTGGAAAACCCGCCGGCCGGCGAGTACCGCGTCTGCGTGGTGGGCAACTGGATCGCCAACAATGTGTCGACCACCTTCGACCTGTCCTCGGCCATCGTGACGGCGGCGGACGGCAATGGTTCGCTGAAAGCCATGCTGCCGACCCGCGTGTATGCGGGCCAGTACGCCACGGTGGGCCTGAGCTGGTCGGCCCTGGCGCCACAGCAGCGCTACTTTGGCGCCATCCAGTTCACCGACGGCAGCGGCAAGGTCGGCGGCACGTCCTCCGTCTCCATCGACACCACCGACCCGGTGCCGGTGGCTTACCTGAGCAAGCCTGCGCCGGCACGGCGCGCGCAATAAACGATGAAAGGAATGATGATGAAACTGCGTACATTCGTTGTCGCGGCCATGGCCGCCCTGGGCAGCACTGCCGCGCTGGCCGCAAGTTCCAGCGTGGTCGATTTCTCCCACGGCATGCAGGGCTGGTTCGGCACCGGCGCCGCCGGCAATACCTTCTCCGGCATCGATAGCAGCCTGGGCAACGGCCAGGCCTTCCACGCCGTCGGCCCGGCCAGCCACTTTGCCATGGTCACCAATACTAGCAAGGACTTCCTCGGCAACTACACGGACATGAAATCGCTGACCTTCAGCTTCGACATGACGGTGAAAGAGCTGGCCATCGGCGGCCCCGGCGGCTTCCCCCTGGGCCAGGACCTGGTATTGGAATTGCGCGACTATGACAAGCGCGGCCCGGAACTGCCTTACTCAAGCGTGTGGGTCTTCATGGGCGTGATTGGCGGCTATGCGCCGGCCAGCCAGCATTTCTCGGTGACGATAGGCGACACATCGTCCAACCTGCTGCCGGCGGGCTGGCATGGCAATGGCGACATGGACCAGTACGGCGGCCCCACCCTGCCCTACGGCCAGACCTTCCGCCGCATCCTGATGGATGTGGATGAAGTGGCGATCACGACGGTCGTGCCGGGCTTTATCTACGGCGCGGAGCAGTACTACAACGTCGCCATCGATAACATCGCCCTCAGCGCCGTGCCCGAGCCGGAGCAATACTCGATGATGGTTGCCGGCCTCGGCCTCATCGGCTTCACGGCCCGCCGCCGCAAGCGCGCATAAGCCACGCCGGGGTCAGGCACGGAAGGTCATATGTGCCCGCCTGGCCCCGGCTTATTCCTTGCCTTGCTTTTGCATCAGCGAGTCGAGCCGGTCGCGGTTGGCGTCGAGCCAGTTCCACAGCGCCTCGGCCTGCTCCTTGTGCTGCGCGTAGTAGCGCTGGTTGAAGGCGAACCAGGCCCGCGAGTTTAGCAGCGACTGCGGCAGGCGCACGATCTCGCCGCGGTAAGGTTTCAGCAGCGCTTCCACATGGCCGGGCCGGGCGACCGGGACCACGACGCCATCGATGCGCCCCAGCCGGAGTTTTTCGATATTGCGCGCGACGTCGCGAGCGCCCTCATCGACGGCCAGGCCCAGTTCCCGCAGGCGCGGGGCGGTAAGGCTGCCCTGCGGCACGCCCAGGGTCTTGCCCTTGAACCAGGCGACCGGATTGGCGTCGGCGGGAATATGGTCGCGCGCCCGCACCAGTACCACCAGTTCATAGCCCATGGCGCGGCGGATGTCGGGCGCTCCGTTCCTGTCGAGCGGGATGACGATTTGCGGCGGGTATTCGGCAACTTCGACCAGCGGAGTCAGGTCGATGTCGCCGCTGGCCAGCGCATGGCGCAGGCGCGCGGGCGGCAGGCGCACCAGTTGCGGCGGACAGCCGAAGCCGGCCGCAGCCACGGCTTCCCGCACCTGCTCGATCAGCACGCCGGCCTGCTGCGGGATATTCGGGCCATCGCCCAGGTAGTAAGGCGGACGCGCCTGGTCCGGATAGCCGAAGCGCAGCGGCGTGCAAGCCGCGTACGCCAGCGGCGCAGCCGCCGTAAGCCATGCGATCAGGGTGACGGACAGCAGTCGTTGCGGGGTCATGCGCGGGAAAAGAGAAAATCAGGGACGTGTGGCGGGCGCTTCGACCGGCGTGTTGCCCGCGTCGGGCTTGGCCTGGCCTTTGCCGAGGATCTGCACGTAAATCTCGTTCTGCTTGATCATGCTCAGCTCAAAACGGGCGCGCTCTTCCACCGCGCCGGTGCCGTCCTTCAGGTCGCGCACTTCGGAGTCGAGCTTGGCGTTACGCTGGCGCAGCGTTTCATTTTTCTGCTGGGCAGCAGCGACCTGCTGCTCCAGTTCGGACACGCGAAACCAGCCGCCCTTTCCCAGCCACAAAGGGAACTGGATCAGGATCAGCAGGCTTGCCAGGGCGAGGGTAATCAAACGCATCGTGTGCCACCGGCCGGAGGAGATCCGGCCGGGTCCAACTGTCTTACTTCAGGTTGTAGAACGCATCGCGGCCAGGGTAGGAAGCGATGTCGCCCAGGTCTTCTTCAATGCGCAGCAGCTGATTGTACTTGGCCATGCGGTCCGAGCGGGACATGGAACCGGTCTTGATCTGCAGCGCGTTCAGGCCGACGGCGATATCGGCGATGGTCGAATCTTCCGTTTCGCCCGAGCGGTGCGAGATCACGGCGGTGTAGCCGGCGCGCTTGGCCATCTCGATGGCGGCGAAGGTTTCGGTCAGGGTGCCGATCTGGTTGATCTTGATCAGGATGGAGTTGGCGATGCCCTTCGAGATGCCTTCCTTCAGGATCTTGGTATTGGTGACGAACAGGTCGTCGCCCACCAGCTGCACTTTCTTGCCCAGCGCGTTGGTCAGGTGCGCCCAGCCTTCCCAGTCACCTTCGTGCATCGCATCTTCGATCGAGATGATCGGGTACTTGTCGCACCAGGTGCCCAGCAGGTTGGTGAATTCTTCAGCGGACAGGACCATGCCCTCGCCTTCCAGGTGGTACTTGCCGTCCTTGTAGAACTCGGATGCGGCGCAGTCCAGGCCGATGGCAATCTGGGTGCCTGGCTCGTAGCCGGCTTCCTCGATCGCCTGCATGATCAGCTTGATCGCGTCTTCGTGCGAAGCGAGCGACGGTGCGAAGCCGCCTTCGTCGCCCACGGCGGTGTTCATACCCTTCTTGTGCAGGATCTTCTTCAGCGTGTGGAACACTTCGGCGCCATAGCGCATCGCCTCCTTGAAGGTCGGTGCGCCCACCGGGATGATCATGAATTCCTGGATGTCCAGGTTGTTGTCGGCGTGTGCGCCGCCGTTGATGACGTTCATCATCGGCACCGGCATCTGCATCGAGCCCGAACCGCCGAAGTAGCGGTACAGCGGCAGGCCGGCTTCTTCAGCGGCAGCCTTGGCCACGGCCATGGACACGGCCAGCATCGCGTTCGCGCCCAGGCGCGACTTGTTTTCGGTGCCGTCCAGCTCGATCAGGGTGCGGTCCAGGAAGGCTTGCTCATTGGCGTCCAGGCCCATGATGGCTTCCGAGATTTCGGTGTTGATGTTCTCGCAGGCTTGCAGCACGCCCTTGCCGAAGTAGCGCTTCGGGTCGCCGTCGCGCAGTTCGATGGCTTCGCGCGAGCCGGTGGAGGCGCCAGACGGCACTGCGGCACGGCCCATTACGCCGGATTCCAGCAGCACGTCGCACTCCACGGTCGGATTGCCGCGCGAGTCGATGATTTCGCGGCCAATGATGTCAACGATTGCACTCATGTGTTTTCTCCAAAGTTAAAGCGATTCTTATGCGGCGCAACAGACGTGCGCAAAATTGATGCAAGGATAACAGACGGAGGCAAAAAAAGCCCCGCGCTTATGACGCAGGGCTTCTTCGAGGATTAGTTGAAGTTGGTTTCCAGGAAACCGGCCTTCTTGGTGATGCGGTCCAGCTCGATCAGAACGGACAGCAGGTCTTTCATGCGGCCCAGGGGAACGGCATTCGGGCCATCCGACAGCGCCTGGGCCGGCACCGGGTGGGTTTCCATGAACAGGCCGGACACGCCCACGGCAACGGCCGCGCGCGACAGCACCGGCACCATCTCGCGCATGCCGCCCGAGGAAGTGCCCTGGCCGCCCGGCAGCTGCACCGAGTGGGTTGCGTCGAACACCACCGGTGCGCCGGTTTCGCGCATGATGGCCAGCGAACGCATGTCCGACACCAGGTTGTTGTAGCCGAAGGAAGCGCCGCGCTCGCAGGCCATGAAGTTGTCTTCGTTCAGGCCCTTGGCCTTGGCGGCCGCGCGCGCCTTGTCGATCACGTTCTTCATCTCGTGCGGCGCCAGGAACTGGCCCTTCTTGATGTTGACCGGCAGGCCGGACTCGGCGCAGGCGGTGATGAAGTCGGTCTGGCGGCACAGGAAGGCCGGGGTCTGGATCACGTCCACCACGGACGATACGGCAGCCACTTCTTCCACGGTGTGCACGTCGGTCAGCACCGGCACGCCCAGTTCGCGCTTCACGTCGCCCAGGATTTCCAGGCCCTTCTCCATGCCCGGACCGCGGTAGGAAGTACCCGAGGTGCGGTTTGCCTTGTCGAAGGACGACTTGTAGATGAAGGGGATGCCCAGTTCAGCCGTCATTTCCTTCAGGGCGCCGGCGGTATCGAAGGCCATCTGGCGCGATTCGATCACGCAGGTGCCGGCGATCAGGAAGAATGGTTTGTCGAGGCCGACTTCAAAGCCACAGAGTTTCATGCTGCGTTCTCCTCTTTCTCGACCGCCTTCAGCGCCGGCTTGCCGCTGGCGGCCTTGTGGGCCAGCGCCGCCTTGACGAAGGACGTGAACAGCGGGTGGCCGTCACGCGGGGTCGACTTGAATTCAGGGTGGTACTGCACGCCCATATACCAGGGGTGGGAATTGTCGCCGCTGCGCGGCAGTTCCATGATTTCGCACAGGTCTTCGGTCGGGGTGCGCGCCGCCACCACCAGGCCGGCGGCTTCCACGCGGCCCAGGTAGTGGTTGTTCGCTTCGTAGCGGTGACGGTGACGCTCGGTCACCACCGAACCGTAGATTTCATGGGCCAGCGTGCCGGTCTTGACGGCGCAGGCTTGCGCGCCCAGGCGCATGGTGCCGCCCAGGTCGGAGTTGATGTCGCGCTTTTCGACCTTGCCGTCGGCGTTCTGCCACTCGTCGATCAGGGCCACGACCGGCTGGTCGGTTTCCGGTTCGAACTCGGTGGAGTTGGCGTTGGAGAGGCCCGCCTTGTGGCGTGCGTATTCGATCAGCGCCACCTGCATGCCGAGGCAGATGCCCAGGTAAGGCACCTTGTTTTCACGGGCGAACTGGGCGGCCTTGATCTTGCCTTCCACGCCGCGCTTGCCGAAGCCGCCCGGGACCAGGATGGCGTCGTACTTGGCCAGTTCGGCCGTGCCCTTCGATTCGATTTCTTCCGAGTCGATGTATTCGATGTTGACGCGGCTCTCGGTGTGGATGCCGGCGTGGCGCAGCGCTTCGGTCAGCGACTTGTAGGACTCGGTCAGTTCCACATACTTGCCGACCATGCCGATCGAGACTTCGGCCTTCGGGTGTTCCAGCGCGTGGATCAGCTTGCTCCACATGGACAGGTCGGCCGGCGCCGGGTTGATGTCCAGCGCTTCGCAGATGATGTTATCCAGGCCCTGGTCGTGCAGCATTTGCGGCACTTTGTAGATGGTGTCCACGTCCCACACGGAAATCACGGCGCGTTCTTCGATGTTCGAGAACAGCGAGATCTTCGCCACTTCGTCTTCCGGAATGCGGCGGTCGGCGCGGCACAGCAGCGCATTCGGCGAGATGCCGATTTCGCGCAGTTTCTGTACCGAGTGCTGGGTAGGCTTGGTCTTCAGTTCACCGGCCGATGCGATGTACGGCACCAGGGTCAGGTGGACGAAGGCGGAATTCTTGCGGCCGGCGCGCAGGCTCAGCTGGCGGGCCGCCTCCAGGAACGGCAGCGATTCGATATCGCCCACGGTGCCGCCGATTTCGCACAGCGCCACGTCGTAGCCTTCCGCGCCGCGGCGGATATAGTCCTGGATTTCATTGGTGATGTGTGGGATCACCTGCACGGTCTTGCCGAGGTATTCGCCACGGCGCTCCTTGCGGATCACGGATTCGTAGATCTGGCCGGTGGTGAAGTTGTTCACCTTGCGCATGCGGGTGCTGATGAAGCGCTCATAGTGGCCGAGGTCGAGGTCGGTCTCAGCGCCGTCGTCGGTAACGAAGACTTCACCGTGCTGCATGGGGCTCATCGTGCCGGGGTCGACGTTGATGTACGGGTCCAGCTTGAGCATGGTGACTTTGAGACCGCGCGATTCGAGGATCGCAGCGAGGGAGGCGGCGGCAATCCCTTTACCAAGGGACGACACAACGCCACCAGTGACGAAGACAAATTTGGTCATTGCGAGATCGGGCGCCGGGTAGGCGCGGTGCGGGAAATTGAAATTATAGCCTAATTTCAGGGCGCCTTCATCATGCTGCCCCGAAAATGTGCGTTGGCGAACAGACCGCCGCGGGGCTTCTAGCCAAAATAGCATCATTTCTCAACAGGAGGCCATCATGACTTACGATCGCGACGCATATGGCAATTACGTGGACGCAGGCCATCAGGGCCCAGGTCCCCGTTTGATGGGCGCCGACACGCTGATTGGCGACCACATCCACAACCTGCAGAACGAACACCTCGGTACGGTCAAGGAAATCATGCTGGACATGCAGACCGGCCATGTAGCCTATGTGGTGATGTCATCCGGCGGCGTGCTGTCGATCGGCGAGAAGCTGTTTGCCGTGCCGTGGGAGGCATTGACGCTGGATACGTCCCACCACCGCATGCTGCTGAACATCGACAAGGAACGCATCGAAGCGGCGCCCGGTTTCGACAAGGACCACTGGCCGGATATGGCCAACCAGAGCTGGGCGGCCGAAGTCCACACCTACTACGGCACGTCCGGCGTGACGTCCGGCACCAGCCACCTGGACCAGAGCTCGCGCTAATCTTCCGCCGGTGCGGCGCCCAGCCGCATCGGAATGAAGCGCAGCCCGTGCTGCTCCTGCACCGGCGCCGTGGGCGCGAAGCCCCAGCGCCGGTACGTCTTTTCCGCATACACCGACGCATTCACCGTAAAGCTGCCTTGATTGCCGCGGCTTAGCGCATCCTCGCGCGCCGCTTCCCACAGCTTTCTTCCCAGGCCCTGTCCGTGGAATTCTTCCGCGACGTAGAGGTTGAACAGGTGCGTGTTATCCCGCACCGCTACCACGCCGGCCAGCGTGTCCGCAAGCAGCGCCAG
>DASWYX010000516.1:0-9215 GCA_036404755.1 Pseudoduganella sp. | reverse complement strand
TTCTTCTACAAGCTGGTCGAAGACCTCGACATCGAGATGGGCGACGCCTATCCGGAACTGCGCGAAGCCAAGCAGCGCGTGATGCAGGTGCTGAAGGCCGAGGAAGAGCGCTTCGGCGAGACCCTGGAACACGGCATGAAGATCCTCGAAGCCCAGCTGGCCAAGGATCCGAAGAACCTCGACGGCGCCACCGCCTTCACCCTGTACGACACCTACGGCTTCCCGCTGGACCTGACCGCCGACATCTGCCGCGAGCGTAACGTCACGCTGGACGAGGCAGGCTTCACCGCCGCCATGGAGCAGCAGAAGAAGACTGCGCGCGCCGCCGGCAAGTTCAAGATGGCCGCCAACGTGGAATACAGCGGCGAAAAGAACAAGTTCGTCGGCTACGACCAGCTGCTGCACACTTCGAAAGTGATCGCGCTGTACTCCAATGGCGCGCCGGTGCAGGAACTGAAGACCGGCGAGCAGGGCATCGTCGTGCTGGACATCACCCCCTTCTACGCCGAATCCGGCGGCCAGGTGGGCGACCAGGGCCTGATACAGGCAGCCGACGCCAGGTTTGCCGTGGAAGACACGCTGAAGATCCAGGCCGACGTGTATGGCCACCACGGCGAAGTGACCTCCGGCGTGCTGAAGGTCGGCGATGAAGTGGGCGCGGAAGTGGACCAGCACCTGCGTGCCCGCACCATCCGCAACCACTCCGCCACCCACCTGATGCACAAGGCCCTGCGCGAAGTGCTGGGCGGCCACGTGGCGCAGAAAGGCTCGCTGGTTGATCCGGACAAGGCCCGCTTTGACTTCAGCCACAACGCGCCGATGACTGCCGAGCAGATCGCGCAAGTTGAAGCCATCGTCAACAAGGAAATCCTGGCCAACACCGCGACCGAATCGCACAACATGTCCTTCGACGACGCGGTGAAGCACGGCGCGATGGCGCTGTTCGGCGAGAAGTACGGCGATGAAGTGCGCGTGATGGACATCGGCTCTTCGAAGGAACTGTGCGGCGGCGTGCACGTGCACCGCACCGGCGATATCGGCCTGTTCAAGATCGTGTCCGAAGGCGGCGTGGCGGCAGGTATCCGCCGCGTGGAAGCCGTGACGGGCGAGGGCGCGCTGGCCCTGGTGCAAAACCTGAGCCGCAAGCTGAACGAAGCTGCCGCTGCGCTGAAGTCCAACCCTGAAGAACTGACCGCCAAGATCACGGGCGTGCAGGACCAGGTGAAGGCGCTGGAAAAAGAACTGGCTGCGCTGAAGTCCAAGCTGGCTTCCGGCCAGGGCGACGAGCTGGCCACCAAGGCGATCGACGTGAAAGGCATGAAGGTGCTGGCTGCCACGATGGAAGGCGCCGACGTGACCGCGCTGCGCGAAACCATGGACAAGCTGAAGGACAAGCTGAAGTCCGCCGCCATCGTGCTGGCCTCCGTCAACGACGGCAAGGTGAGCCTGATCGCCGGTGTGACGCAGGACTCGATCGGCAAGGTGAAAGCCGGCGAACTGGTGAACTTCGTCGCCCAGCAGGTAGGCGGCAAGGGCGGCGGCCGTCCGGACATGGCACAGGCCGGCGGCACCAATCCGGAAGCCCTGCCGGGCGCCCTCGGTGGCGTTGCAGCATGGGTCGAGCAGCGCCTGTAAGCGCAGTAAAGCCGCGTGTCTAAAGGCACGCGGCTTGTCAGAAAAGCAATCGCGTTGTGAGTTTGCAACGATGTACTAACTATTTTGGTGCGGTGCGTCACGCGCCGCTTTTTGGAGTAGTATGTCGTAGAACTAGTAGTAACCAAGTGAGATTTAGATGAGCGACACACTACTTGAACCCGAGACCATGGACTTTCACAAGGACCTTGACGCCAGGGGCCTGAATTGCCCGTTGCCGATCCTGAAGGCGAAAAAGGCGCTGGCTGAACTGGAGAGCGGGCAAGTGCTGCGCATTGTTGCAACCGACCCGGGCTCCGTGCGCGACTTCCAGGCTTTCGCCAAGCAGACGGGTAACGCCCTGCTGTCCCATGTGCAAAACGGCACCGAATTCACCTTCCTGATGCAGCGCAAGTAAGCAGCGCGCCAAACCCTATGTATAATTCCGGCAGTAGATATTTTGTCGCCGGATCACGCTTGAAAAACGCACGATCGTGCTATTATTCGACTGGTGAAGTTGAATTCAGCATATAATCTAGCCCACCTTTTACTTATCACTTTTTCAAAGGCACACCTATGAAAGTCCTGGTACCTGTCAAGCGCGTCGTCGACTTCAACGTCAAAGTGCGCGTCAAATCCGACGGCACTGGCGTGGATATCGCCAACGTCAAAATGTCGATGAATCCGTTCGACGAGATCGCCGTGGAAGAAGCGACCCGCCTGAAGGAAGCCGGTAAAGTGACCGAAATCGTGGCCGTGTCGGCCGGCGTAGCGCAGTGCCAGGAAACCCTGCGTACCGCGATGGCCATCGGCGCCGACCGCGGCATCCTGGTGGAAACCGCGACCGAACTGGAACCGCTGGCCGTGGCCAAGCTGCTGAAGGCGCTGGCCGACAAGGAACAGCCGCAGCTGATCATCCTGGGCAAGCAGGCCATCGACGATGACTCCAACCAAACCGGCCAGATGCTGGCTGCGCTGCTGGGCTGGCCGCAAGCGACCTTCGCCTCCAAGGTCGTGCTGGAAGACGGCAAGGCAACCGTGACCCGCGAAGTGGACGGCGGCCTGGAAACCCTGGCCCTGACCCTGCCGGCCATCGTGACCACCGACCTGCGCCTGAACGAGCCGCGCTATGTGACGCTGCCGAACATCATGAAGGCGAAGAAGAAACCGCTGGATACCGTGAAGCCGGAAGACCTGGGCGTCGACGTAACCCCGCGCCTGAAGACGATCAAAGTGACCGAGCCTGCCAAGCGTTCGGCCGGCATCAAGGTGCCGGATGCAGCGACCCTCGTGGCCAAGCTGCGCACCGAAGCAAAAGTCATCTAATCGCCAGGCTCACCGCATACGCTTAAGGAAGAAATCATGGTCGCACTCGTCATCGCAGAACACGACAACGCAAGCCTGAAAGGCTCCACCCACCACACCGTGACCGCAGCCGCACAATGCGGCGGTGAAGTACACGTACTGGTTGCAGGCTCCGGCTCCGGCGCCGCCGCGGAAGCCGCCGCGCAGATCGCCGGCGTCACCAAGGTGCTGCACGCCGACGCAGCCCACTTCGCCGACGGCCTGGCCGAAAACGTGGCCGAGCAGATCCTGGCCATCGCCGGCAACTACTCGCACATCCTGGCTCCGGCTACCGCCTACGGCAAGAACATCCTGCCGCGCGTCGCCGCCAAGCTGGACGTCGCCCAGATCTCCGAAATCACCAAGGTCGATGCACCGGACACCTTCGAGCGTCCGATCTACGCCGGCAATGCGATCGCCTACGTGCAATCGTCGGACAAGATCAAGGTCATCACCGTCCGCACCACCGGTTTCGATTCCGCAGCCTCCACCGGCGGTTCCGCTGCCGTGGAATCCCTGGCAGCCGTTGCCGATTCCGGCAAGTCCGCCTTCGTCAGCCGCGAAGTGGCCAAGTCCGACCGTCCGGAACTGACCGCCGCCAAGATCATCGTTTCCGGCGGCCGCGGTATCGGCTCCGCTGAAAACTTCAAGGTCCTGGAACCGCTGGCCGACAAGCTGAACGCCGCCATGGGCGCATCCCGTGCCGCCGTGGACGCGGGCTTCGTGCCGAACGACTGGCAGGTTGGCCAGACCGGCAAGATCGTCGCTCCGTCGCTGTACATCGCGGTCGGCATCTCCGGCGCGATCCAGCACCTGGCCGGCATGAAGGATTCCAAGACCATCGTCGCCATCAACAAGGATCCGGAAGCGCCGATCTTCTCGGTGGCCGACTACGGCATCGTGGGCGATCTGTTTGAGGTTGTGCCGCAGCTGGTGAAAGAACTGGGCTAAATAAAACCTAAAACCGGGTCAGACCCAAGGGTCAGACCCTCGGGGCTCGGCGCCCCCGTCTGACCCAGACTTTAGGTTTAAAAATAAAGGGGCCACGCAAGTGGCCCTCATTCCTTGGAGAGTTAAATGAGCTATCAAGCCCCAATGAAAGACATGCTGTTCGTGATGAACGAACTGGCCAACCTGTCCGGCGTGAACGCGCTGCCGGGCTGCGAGGACGCTACGCCGGAAACCGCGGAAGCCGTGCTCGAAGAGAATGCGAAGTTCGTCAGCGGCGTGATCGCGCCGTTGAATCATGCGGGCGACAAGGAGCCCAGCTCCTGGGCTGATGGCAAGGTAACGACCTCCAAGGGCTTCAAGGAAGCGTTCAAGCAGTTCGCCGAAGCGGGCTGGCAAGGCCTGCAGCACCCGACCGATTTCGGCGGCCAGGGCTTGCCGAAGCTGGTGGGCACGCCGTGCGTCGAAATGCTGCACGGCTCAAACCTGTCCTTCGCGCTGGTCGCGCTGCTGACCGACGGCGCCATCGAAGCGCTGCTGACCGCAGGCAGCGACGAGCAGAAGGCCCTGTACCTGGAGCCGCTGATCACCGGCAAATGGACCGGCACCATGAACCTGACCGAGCCGCAAGCCGGTTCCGACCTGGCTGCCGTGCGCTCGCGCGCCGTGCCGCAGGGCGATGGTTCGTACAAGATTTCCGGCACCAAGATCTTCATCACCTACGGTGAGCACGACATGGCCGAGACCATCATCCACCTCGTGCTGGCGCGTACTCCCGATGCGCCACCGGGCGTGAAGGGCATCTCGCTGTTCATCGTGCCGAAGTTCATGGTCAATGCCGATGGCTCGCTGGGCGAGCGCAATGACGTGCATTGCGTGTCCATCGAACACAAGCTGGGCATCAAGGCTTCGCCGACGGCCGTGCTGCAGTTCGGCGACCATGGCGGCGCTACCGGCTACCTCGTGGGCGAAGAGAACCGCGGCCTGGAATACATGTTCATCATGATGAACGCAGCCCGCTTCGGCGTCGGCATGCAGGGTGTGGGCATTGCGGAACGCGCTTACCAGCAGGCCGTGAACTTCGCCAAGGAGCGTGTGCAGTCGAAGGACCTGGCGGGTTCGCCGGCTCCTGTGACCATCATCAATCATCCGGATGTGCGCCGCATGCTGATGTCCATGCGCGCCCAGATCGAAGGCGCCCGCGCGCTGGCCTACGTTGCCGCCGGCATCTACGACCACGCGCACCACGCCGCCGATGCGGACGAGCGCGCGAAGAACCAGGCGATCTATGAATACCTGGTGCCGATCGTGAAGGGCTGGTCCACCGAGATGTCCGAGAACGTCACCCGCGACGGCGTGCAGGTGCACGGCGGCATGGGCTTCATCGAGGAAACCGGCGCTGCACAGCACTACCGCGATTCCAAGATCCTGACCATCTACGAAGGCACGACCGCGATCCAGGCCAACGACCTGGTGGGCCGCAAGACCGTGCGCGACGGCGGCGCCGTGGCCAAGGGCCTGATCGCCGAAGGCCGCGCCACTGCTGCCTCGCTGGCCGATGCGCAGGGCGCCGACTTCGCGGCGATCCGCAAGTCGCTGGAGCAGGGCCTGAACGACCTGTCCGATGTGGTGGACTTCGTGGTCAACAACACGAAGAGCGACATCAAGGCCGTCTTCGCCGGTTCCGTGCTGTACCTGAAGCTGGCCGGCATCGTGCTGGGCGGCTGGCAGATGGCGCGCGCCGCACTGGTCGCTCAGCAGAAGCTGGATGCAGGCAGCGGCGACGCGGCCTTCTACAAGGCCAAGATCACCACCGCACGCTTCTTTGCTGAGCACATCCTGTCGCAGTCCTCCAGCCTGCGCACCGCTATCGTCGAAGGCAGCGCCGGCGTTCTGGGTCTGCCGGAAGACCAGTTCTAAGCCTCCAGGGCCGCGCCCGCGGCCCTTTCGTGCGCAAGCAGCCATTGCTCGCGCACGAGTCCCCCGCCATATCCCGTCAGCGGTTTATCCGGCTTGCCTGCGATTGAACCCTCAAAACTGACCATTCGTCGTTTCCGCCTGTGAACTGGCAGTCCGCTTTGCTACCTTGACAGAGTTCCCGCACATTAAACAGATGCGGGAGCGCCCAGGTAACCAATCGGAAGAGATGATGAAAAAAGTTCTGTTCAGCGCTCTGGCGGCGCTCGCCCTCGCCAGTACAGGAGCTGCATATGCAGCTGACGACTACCGGCTGAAGTCCGGTGAGTTCGAGGATTTCGGCTATGGCTATAACCTGAGCACCGGGGACAAGGTCTACTTTTCGCAGCAAGGCAAGCAGCGATACTTCGTGCAGCTTGATAGCCAGAAGCGCGAGCGCATGTATGCCAGGTCGAAGGGTGTGTTCGTGACGCAGAGCGGTGCGCGCGTGGAGTTCTCGGAGCAGGGCTTCGACGTCACTATCTCCAACTTCGAACTGATGTCGCAGGCGGTGGCGCGGCAGGGATTGAAAAATGTTGAGATAGCCAGCCGGTGAAGCTGCGCCTGCGTGCCTGAAGCGTCGTATATTATTCCCTCACGGAGGTCATGATGGATATTTCGACGCTTTGGATGTTTGTGCCGGCCTGCTTCGCGCTGAACATGGCGCCCGGGCCGAATAACCTGCTATCGGTCAGCAATGCGACGCGCTATGGATTCAGGCGCTCGTGCAGCGCGGGCGCGGGCCGGCTGCTGGCGTTCATGGGCATGATCGCGCTGGCGTCTGCCGGGCTGGCAGTGGTGCTGCATGCATCCGAACTGCTGTTTTACGGGATCAAGACGGCGGGCGCGCTGTACCTGTTCTACCTGGCGTGGCAGTTGTGGCGCGCGCAGCCGGGCGAAGGCGGCGAGTCGGCCGCGGCGCAGGCAGGCTGGTGGCGCCTGGCGCGCCAGGAGTTCCTCGTCGCGGCAGGGAATCCTAAGGCCATCCTGATCTTCACGGCCTTCCTGCCGCAATTCGTCGACCCGTCACGGCCAATGGCGCCACAGTTTGCCGTGCTGGGCGCGCTGTTCCTGGCGCTGGAAGTGGTGGCAATGGCGATCTATTCATGGATGGGCGCGCGCATGCGCGACTGGATCACGCAGCCGCGCGGCAAGCGCATCTTCAACCCCAGTTGCGCGGGGCTGCTGGCCGGCGCGGGACTGGGCCTGCTGCTGTCGCGCCGCAGCTAGGCCGCGTCAGGCCACGCTCAGCAGCGCCTTGCCGATGCCGCCCGCTTCCACGTGACGGTGGGCGGACGCGATTTCCTCCAGCGCGAATTCGGCAACAGGCAAGTGGCGTAGGCGTCCCTTTGCCAGCAGTTCGTTCATGGCTTCGGCGATCGTGCGCCGCTGCCCGGCGGTAAAGCCGTAGACGACAAAGAAGTGCAGGCTGCCGAACACGCGCATCATGCCGCGGTAGCTGACGGGGATTTCCGCAGCTTGCGAGCCGTAGATGACCACGCGGCCGCCGTGCGCCAGCAGGTCGGCGTGGCAGGGCGCGTTATAGCCTGCATTGACTTCGATGATCACATCCACGCCGGCGCCGCCGGTCAGCTCGCGCACCGAGCTGGCGAGGGCGTCGGCATCGCCATATTCGAGCACGTGGTCGGCGCCTGCGTCCTGCGCCACGGCGGCTTTCGCAGCGCTGCTAACGGTGGCGATCACGCGGGCGCCGGCTAACCTGGCCAGTTGGATGGCGTAGAAGCCGACGGCGCCGGCGCCGCCGGTCACCAGCACTGTTTTGCCGTCCACGCTGCCGTAGCCGTGCACGGCGTGCCATGCGGTCATCAGCGGAATGCCGATGGCGGCGCCGGCTTGCAGCGGCACGCCCTCGGGCAGGGGCATCACTTGCGAGGCGGGCAGGCAGACGTATTCGGCTGCGGAGCCGTGCTGGCGTTGCCACTGAGCGAGAAAGAACCATACCGGCGCACCTGGCGCGAGGCCGGCGCGGTCGCCGGACCCTACGGCGGATACGCCTTCGCCCAGTGCGTCGACGATGCCGCTGCCGTCGCTGTGCGGCACCACGTAATCGTAGGCCAAATTGGGCACGCTAACGCCCGCGCGGGCTTTTACGTCCGACGGGTTCACGCCCGAAAACGCGACGCGAATGCGCACTTCGCCCGGCCCCGGCTTGCATTTCGCCAGTTGAACTATACTCAATACATCATCGGCGGGGCCTGTGCGGCGGTAGACGGCTGCTTGCATGAAGGTGCTCCTGTTGAAACGCCCATTCTAGGAGGCCGCATCGTGGCCACCCAAGATCAGAAAATTGCCGGCGCTGTCAAAAAAATGCCCTTGCACTGGGATGACTTGCTGACGCTCGCCACGCTGGCGCGTGAAGGCTCGTGGCGCGAGGCGGCCGTCGCGCTCAAGCTGACACGCAACACGGTCCTGCGCCGCATCCAGCGGTTGGAACTTTCCCTCGATGCGCAATTGGTGGAGGAAAGCCAGGGCAAGGTGGTGCTCACGCCACGGGGGCAGGAGGCGGTGGCGGTGGCCCAAGAGATGGGCGAACTGGCGGAAGCGATCGGTGGCACGGCAGGCGCGGCGGGCGCGCGGCGGAGGGATGCAGCCGACAGCCCGGCCGATGAAGTGCACGGGCTGGTGCGCGTGACCGCGCCCGAAGGAATTTCGACCCATATCATCGCCCCCGCGCTGGGCGGCCTGCTGCGCCAGTATCCGGCATTGCGCATCGACCTGATTGCCGCGTCGGCGGTACTGAGCATCAGCCATAAGCAGGCGGACGTCGCGGTGCGCCTGACGCAGCCGGAAGACGAGCACCTGATCGCCCTGCGCGCAGGCACGCTGACTTATTCGCTGTACGGCGCGGCGGACGGCGCCCATGGTGAAAGCCTGGTCGGCTACGATGCCTCGGGCGCGCGCAATCCCGAAACGCTGGCGCTGCAGCGCATGTTTCACGACCGGCAGCAGCAGGTGCGCAGCAACAGCCTGCTGGCGCAAGTGGAAGCGGTGCGTGGCGGGGCAGGCGCCTCGCTGTTGCCGGATTATCTCGCGCGGCAACTGGAAGGGCTGAGGAAGCTATCTGACCTGGTGCTGGAAAAGCCGGTGTTCGTGATCTTCCACGCAAAACACCGTGAGACGCCGCGGGTGCGGGCAGTGACGGCCTGGCTGCAGCAGCTGATGCTGCGCAGCCTGGGCCAGGAGGACTAGCTTAGATGCGAGCGAGGTCGCCGTTCTGGCGGCGCACGCGGTCGCCATTGCGCAGTTGCGGATCGTGGCCCAGAACCACGGTGCCGTTCTTGCCGTTCTCGTAGTGGACGTTGACGTGCCACTCC
>DASWYX010000515.1:0-3901 GCA_036404755.1 Pseudoduganella sp. | reverse complement strand
CGATGCTGCACGAGATGGGCTTCGACCATATCGTGGAAGCGGCGTCCGTGCATGAGGTACACCGCTTCCTGCTGGGCGGCATGGCCGACGCGGCCTTTGGCGAGCACGCCATCATCCGCGCCTCGCTGAAGGCGCGCGCCGGCGAAAGCCAGTTCGAGCTGAGCGCGCCGCAGCGCACTTCGACGGCCTGGCTGGCCGGCACGCTGGACTTCAGCGAAACCGACGCCGAACGCTTTCGCCAGGCCATGGACGCCATGGTGGCGGATGGGACCGTAAAGCGCATCCTGGCGAAACATGGACTATAATCCGATTAAATCGCATTCGATAAAGAATTAACCATGAACAAGAACGCCAACCGCCCCAGCCCTGAAGATCCGGACATCGCCAAGCTGTCCGACTACCTGTGCTTCGCCGTGTACTCGGCCAACCTGGCCTTCGGCAAGGCCTACAAGCCCATCCTCGACAAGCTGGGCTTAACATATACGCAATACATCACCATCATCGCCCTGTGGGAAGAAAATAACCAGACCGTCAGCGGCTTGGGAGAAAAACTCTTCCTCGAGTCGAACACGCTCACGCCGATCCTGAAAAAACTGGAAGCCATGGGCTATCTGCGCCGCCAGCGCGACCCGGAAGACGAGCGCCAGGTACGCATCGGCCTGACCGAAGCCGGCTTCCGCCTGCGCGAAGAAGCGCTGACGATGAGCCTGGTGAAGGAAACGGGCCTGGGGCCGGAGGACTTCGCCAAGGTACAGAATGCCGTCGCCACCCTGCGCGATAATCTGCTGACGTCCGTCAAAAAGTAATCCCTTCTCGCCCCAACCGGAAAGCCGCGGCCCTTGCGCCGCGGTTTTTTTTCGCCTCGATAATAAAATCGCATGCGCTTTCATCGGAATCGCTCAACCGGATACAAACGGACACATGGGAGATACGTGCAGTACGCAAACTACATGCACTTTCAATCACGTTAGGAGATTTCAAATGAAGCACGCAGCAATTGCAGCCGCCCTGGCTTTCGCCACAATCGCCACCGGCGCCCACGCCGCCGACGCCCCGAAGAAGCAAATGGAAAAGTGCTATGGCGTGTCCAAAGCCGGCCAGAACGACTGTGCCGCGGGCCCAGGCACCTCCTGCGCCGCCACTTCCACCCGCGACTACCAGGGTGACGCCTGGACCCTGGTGGACAAGGGCACCTGCACAACCATCAAGACCCCGAAAGGCTTCGGCTCCCTGACCCCGGTCAAGCGCTGATCAGGAAAGCACAGGCCATGAAAAAGTATTCCCAGATCGCCCTCGCCGCCGCCCTGCTGGCTGCAGCCGCTTCCGCCGCCAACGCCGCGGACGCACCGCAGCGCCCGACCCCGGCCGGCGCCAGGAACGTCATCATCGTCCAGGACGCCTTCGTCGATGGTTCCGGCTGGCGCGTCGTGCACGACATCCTGTACTGGAAAGGCTACAACGTTACCGTTCTGCAGCCGGGCTACCACTCGGTGCAGGAAGACGGCGGCTTGCTGGACAAAAAAATGTTCGCTGCCAATGGCCCGACCGTCCTGGTAGGCCACGGCTACGGCGGCAACATCATTACCGCCGCCGGCAAGATCAGCAAGATCAAGGCCCTGGTCTATGTAGCCGGCTTCGCGCCGGACGTGGCGGAATCGGCCAACCAGCTGACCAACTCGATGCCGCCTGAAGTCGACAACATCAAGTACACCTTCGACGGCTTCGCCTACTACGAGCCGGCCAACTTCGGCCGCGACTGGGCGGGCGACCTGTCGGAGAACCGCACCAACTATATGGCGGCATCCCAGCCATTCGCGACCATCGGCGCCCTCGGCGGCCAGTCGCGCACCGTCGCATGGCGCGGCATTCCGAGCTACGGCATCGTGGCCACGGAAGACCGCACCATCACCCCCGACCTGCAGCGCTGGATGTACCAGCGCGCCGGTAGCAAGGTCACCGAAGTGAAAGCCAGCCACGCTGTGTATATCTCCCAGCCGGAAGCCGTCGCCAAGGTGATCGAAGAGGCCGCACTGGCCGCCAAGTAAATCCATTAAATCCATCAATTCATCCAACGGAGTAAACATCATGATCAAGACCGCATCCTTCGCCGCCGCCGCTGCCATGCTCGCACTGGCCACCATGGCTTCCACCCCCGCCTACGCTGCCGGCGCGCAGAAAGAGCAGCCGGGCCGCTGCTACGGCGTGAACACCTGCAAGGGCACCAGCCTGTGCGCCACTGCCCACAACGACTGCAAGGGCCTGAACGAGTGCAAGGGCCAGGGCGTGCTGGTGAAAACCCCGACCGAGTGCAAGAAGCTGGGCGGCACCCTGACCGAGCCGAAGTAATCAAGCCGAGCTAAGCGTGCAACACGGCCCGGCCGCAGCGCCGGGCCAATTTGAAGAGAGTACAGCGATGTCACGACCCCTACCCAGCATCTCTGGCCATGGCCTGGGCCTGCGCAAGGAGCACTACCGGGACTTCCTGGAAACCGACGTTCCCGTCGATTTTGTGGAGGTCATTTCCGAGAATTTCATGGTAGCCGGCGGCCAGCCGCGCCATATCCTGCGCCAGGTGCGCGAGCGCTATCCGGTTGCGCTGCATGGCGTATCCATGTCCATCGGCTCGGCGGACGGGCTGCGCGCGGACTACCTGCAGCGCCTGAAAGCGCTGGTCGACGAGATCGAGCCGGTGATCGTGTCCGACCACCTGAGCTGGTCGCGCATCGACGGCTTCAACTCGCACGACCTGCTGCCGCTGCCTTATACCGGGGAAGCGCTGGACATCGTCTGCAACAACATCGACCAGGCGCAGAACGCCTTGGGCCGCGCCATGCTGTTCGAGAACCCTTCCAGCTATATCGCTTTCGACGGTGCTTCGATGACCGAATGGGAGTTCCTGGCCGAGATGAGCAGGCGCACGGGCTGCGGCCTGCTGCTGGACGTGAACAATGTCTTCGTCAGCGCCAGCAACCACGGTTTCGATGCCCATGCCTTCCTGAACAGCATTCCCGCCGACCGCGTGCGCCAGATGCACCTCGCCGGCCATAGCCAGGGCGAGCACCTGCTGATCGACACGCACGACAGCCCCGTGCCCGATGGCGTTTGGAGCCTGTACGCGCTTGCCGCCGCCCGCTTCCCGCACGCCGTGACCATGATCGAGCGCGACGACAAGATCCCGCCGTTGCCGGAACTGATGGCGGAGCTGGACATGGCGCGCGCCATCGCCCGTGCCGCGCATAAGGAGGCAGCATGAATCTCGCAGAACTGCAGCGCGGCTTCCGTACCTGGCTGGTGGAAGCGTCCGACGACGCCGCACAAAAACTGGCCGGAGGCGCCGATCCGGGCCTCTTCGTCTACCAGAACAACTACCGCGGCCAGCTGGTCGCCTGCCTGCAATCGTCCTTTCCACAGACGCGCGCTTTCATGGGCGAGGAAGCCTTCCTGCACGCGGCCGTGGCCCACATCGATGCGCGCCCGCCTTACGCCTGGACGCTGGACGCGTATGCCGACCATTTTGGAGAAACCTTGCGTACCGAATTCCCCCTCAACCCCGACGTGCACGATCTGGCCTGGATCGAGCAGTCGCTGGGCACCGCCATCATCGCTGGCGATGCGCAGCCCATAACCCCCGCCGATCTGGCCAATGTGGACTGGGACACCGCCCGCCTGCAATTCACGCCAACCCTGCTGACCACCCAGGCCACCACCAACGCCGACGACATCTGGTGGGCCATGCAGGAAGGCGCACAGCACCCCGAAGGCGAAATGCTGGCCGAACCGCGTGGCCTGCAGGTATGGCGCCGCGGCTTCACATCCTGCCTGCGCACGCTCGATCCGCTTGAGTGGGACGCGCTGATGCATGCCCAGTCCAACGGCCGCGTCCCCAGCCTGTGCGAACTGC
>DASWYX010000514.1:0-6894 GCA_036404755.1 Pseudoduganella sp. | reverse complement strand
ACGCAGACGTGTTCTTTGATTTTCCTCAATACGCAAATTCAGCCGATTTCGCGTATTGAAAAAGATCAAAAGCTAGCGCTAGCTGTCCAAATGACAGAGCTGACCCCGAATTCATTTCCACGCGACCAGTTTGGGTTATATACTTGATAACCTTTATTTTGATATAGGAACTACCAGGAATGAAGCTTCTCACCGCTCTCATGCTCAGCGCTGGAATCCTGTCGCCAGCCTTCGCCACCGAGCCGGCCGCGCCGGCGAAAGCCGCTGCCGCCAAGGCCACGCCAGTGAAAGTCACCTCGGTTGAAGGGATCACCGAGTACCGCCTGTCCAACGGCCTGCGCGTGCTGCTGTTCCCGGATGCGAGCAAGCCGACCCTGACCACCAATATCGTCTACATGGTCGGTTCGCGTCATGAGAACTATGGCGAGACCGGCATGGCCCACTTGCTGGAACACCTGCTGTTCAAGCCGACGGCCAACTTCGGCATCAAGAAGGGCAGCAAGACGCCGGTGGAAGTGCTGAACCAGATCGGCGGCCGCTTCAACGGCACGACCTGGTATGACCGCACCAATTACTTCGCCACCTTCCCGGCCAACGACGAAAACCTGAAGCAGATGCTGGCGCTGGAAGCGGACCGCATGGTGAATTCGCCGATCAGCCAGGATGACCTGTGGAACAACAAGACCCAGAAGGGCGAGATGACGGTGGTGCGCAATGAGTTCGAGCGCGGCGAGAGCGATCCCTTCCGCGTCACGCTCGAGCGCACGATGTCGGTCGCCTTCGACTGGCACAACTACGGCAAATCGACCATCGGCGCCCGCTCCGATATCGAAGGCGTGAGCATTGACCGCCTGCGCGCGTTCTACAAGCGTTACTACCAGCCGGACAATGCGGTGCTGATGGTCGCCGGCCGCTTCGATGAAGCCAAGGTGCTGGCCCAAATCAACGAGTTATTCAGCAAGATCCCCAAGCCGACCCGCGTGCTGGCGCCGACCTACACCGCGGAGCCAACGCAGGACGGCGAGCGTTCCGTCACCATCCGCCGCACCGGCGGCACCCAGCTCGTAGCCAGCGGCTATCACGTTGCCCCGGCCAGCCATGTCGATGCGGCAGCCCTGCAGGTGCTGGGCAAAGTCCTTACCGATGCGCCGAGCGGCCGCCTGCACAAGGCCCTGGTGGACACGAAGCTGGCATCGTCCGTGATGGACCTCGATTTCAACCAGATGGAGCCGGGCTACCGCCTGTTCGCTGCCGTGGTGCCGAAGGATGGCCAGACGGCGGCGGTGGAAGAGGCGATGCTGAAGGCGCTGGAGGACATCAAGTCGAACCCGGTCACCGCAGCTGAAGTGGAGCGCGCCAAGTCCGCGATTGCCAAGGATATCGACCAGATCGTGAACGACACGGCCCGCTTCACCATCGCACTGACCTCTGCGCAGGCCGCCGGCGACTGGCGTCTGTTCCACCAGCGCCGCGACCAGGTGGAGAAGGTCGACGCGGCAGCGGTGCAGGCCGTGGCGGTGAAGTACCTGAAACCGTCCAACCGCACGCTGGCGCGCTTCCTCCCGACCGACGCTGCGGACCGCACCGAAGTGCCGCCGACGCCGGATATCGCCGCCCTGGTCAAGGACTACAAGGGTCACGCAGCGATCGCCCAGGGCGAGGTCTTCGACCCGAACCCGGACAATATTGAAAAGCGCACGCAACGTTCGGCGCTGGCCAACGGCATGAAGCTCGCGCTGCTGCCGAAAGCGACGAAAGGCAACACCGTCAGCGCCACGGTGCAGCTGCGCATGGGCAGCGCTGAAAACCTGGCAGGCAAGGGCACCATTGGCGCCCTGACCGCGGCGCTGCTGATGGATGGTACCGAACGCTTGTCGCGCCAGGAAGTCAAGGATGCCTTCGACAAGCTGAAGGCCAACGTGAACATCTACGGCAACGCCGAAGGCGTGAACGCCACCGTGACCACCACGCGCGACAACCTGGCTGCGGCACTGGATCTGCTGGGCGAATCGCTGATGAAGCCCGCCTTCACCGCCAAGGATTTCTCGGAGCGCCAGCGCGAGTTCACTTCGAACACCGAACAGCAGATGACCGAGCCGCAGCCTTTGGCAGGCAACGCAATGCAGCGCCTCACCGATCCTTTCCCCGAGGGCCACGTGCGTCATGTGAAGACCTTGCCGGAGCAACTGGCGGCGGAAAAAGCGGTGACGCTGGACGAAGTCAAAGCCTTCCACAAAGCCTACTATGGCGCCGGCAACGCCACGCTGGCCGTGGTGGGCGACTTCGATGCCGCCGCCGTGAAGGCGCAGGCGGACAAGCTGTTCGGCAACTGGAAGGCGGAGCAGCCCTACGTCCGCATTGCCAGCGCCGTGAAGCCGGTGGCGGGCCAGAACCTGTCGCTGGAAACGCCGGACAAGGCCAACTCCGTCCTGTTCGCGATCCAGCCGGTGCCGCTGAAGGATGACGCGGCCGCCTATCCGGCCCTGCTGATGGGGAATTACATGCTCGGTGGCGGCGCCTTGCGCAGCCGGCTGGCCGATCGCATCCGCCAGAAAGAGGGCTTGTCGTACGGCGTCGGTTCACAACTGTCCGTGCCGTCGCGCGATCCTGCCGGCATGTGGCTGGCGTTCGCGATCAGCGCGCCGCAAAACACCGTGAAGGTGGAAGCGGCACTGCGGGAAGAACTGAACAAGGCGCTCAAGGAAGGCTTCACGGACGCCGAACTGGCCGACGCCAAGAAAGCCTGGCTGCAGTCGCAGCAGGTTGGCCGTACCGGTGACGCCGGCCTGGCCGGCCGCCTGGCGAACTACCTGAGCTTCGACCGCACCATGGCCTTCGACAAGGACCTGGAAGCCAAAGTCAGCGCGCTGACCGTGGCGCAGGTCAATGAAACGCTGCGCGCGCACCTGAAGCCGGAAGCCGTGTCGGTGATCAAGGCCGGCGACTTCGCCAAGGCCGCCGCCGGCGCCTCCAACCCGGCACAAGCCTCCAAGCCGTAACCGGCTGCCGCCTCGCGGCAGTACACAAGACGCCACCCTCGGGTGGCGTTTTCCATCACGCGCCAGCGGCATCAGCCAGGCCGGCGCAATTGGTCCATCTCCAGTCAGACGCGATTTGCTGCACCACCACGCCGATAGAAGATCAAGGTAGCAATCAGACCGCTCAGCGCCGCGCAACTCATCCATATACCGGGGCCGGCGCTGTTGCCGGTCACGTCAATCAGGTAAGTTGATATGGCCGGCGTGAACCCGCCGAATACCGCTGTAGCAAGGCTGAACGCCAGCGAAAAGCCAACCACCCGAACGCTCACCGGCATCACTTCGGTCAGGGCCACGACCATGGCGCCGTTGTACAAGCCAAAGTAGGACGAGAACAACAGCAACACCGCAAGCAAATGACTGAAGCTCGGAGCCGCCGCGAGCCAGCACATGGCTGGATATGCAGTCAACAGAGCAAGGGCGGATATCGTCATGAGAATCGGTTTTCTGCCTACTTTGTCCGACAGTGCGCCGCCGATTGGAAGCCAGACGAAGTTGGACACTCCAACCAGCAGCGTAACCAGAAGACTATCCGCTGCGCTCAGATGCAGCACCTTGCGGGCAAAGGTTGGTGTGTAGACGGTGATGAGATAGAACGTCGTCGTCGTCATCGCCACAAAGAGCATCCCGGTCAGGACGGTCCGCCAGTTTTGCATCATCGAGTTGAAGATCTCCCGAGTGCTGGGGTGATGCCGGCGGGCCTGAAAGGCGGAGGTCTCCTGCAAGCTGCGTCGCAGGAAAAAGATGAGTGGTACGATGGCGCAGCCAATCAGGAACGGCACCCGCCCCCCCCAGGTGGACATTTCTTCTGCCGACAACCACAGGTTCAAGACGTAGCCGATCGCTGCGGCGAAAACAATCGCAACCTGCTGGCTGGCGGACTGCCACGCGGTGTAGAACCCTTTATGCCCTGGCGTCGCGATCTCCGCCAGATACACGGACACTCCACCCAGCTCGGCTCCAGCGGAGAAGCCCTGAAGCAGTCGCCCAACCAGCACGAGCGCGGGGGCGAACAATCCGATTGTGGCGTAGCCCGGTACCAGCGCGATCAGAACGGTGCCACTGGCCATGATCGACAATGTGACGATCAGGCCCTGGCGCCGGCCGACGCTGTCGATATACCCGCCCAGGATAATTGCGCCTAATGGCCGCATCAGGAAGCCTGCGCCGAACGCTGCAAAGGTCAGCATCAGCGATGCAAACTCGCTGTCGACGGGGAAAAACACCTTCGAAATATAGTTGGCGTAAAAGCCAAACAGGAAGAAGTCAAACTGTTCCAGGAAGTTCCCGCTGGTCACGCGCAGAACCGCGCCTATTTTTGATGGCGCCGCGACCGCCTCTTCGCTAATGGCGGCCTTTGCCAGGCTATTCATGATAGTCATCTCCGATATCGTTTTTTGTGGTCTGGGTTTATGCCCTGATGTGGATGGGAGAAATCAGGGCGTCTCTGGTGCAAGGCAGTCAATCTGCTTTTTCAGTCGCCTCCCAACTGAAGGCCGTTCGGCTGCCTTTTCTCGATTGCCCACTTGAGCAGTGCAGCGCTTCTGAAAACACCATGGGCAAACTTCCCGTAAGGCAGTGTCGCGAACAAGGCCATGACGGAGGCCAGGTGGATGCACAGGACCGATGGCAGGAACGGCGTCGCCCGGGCCAGCATCAACGCCAGGCCGCTTAGCGCGATGAGAAAAAGCAGTGCGATGAAGCCCAGATCCATCGGCTTCTGAGCCGCGTCACCTTGCAGCGGATGCCGGCGCAGGTTCAGCGCGAACAGGCCCGTCGTGCCGGCCAATAAGGAAACACCGCCTGCAATGCCGAGCAGCTTGGGGAGACTGGTGAAGCCGTGGGGCGCTTGCCAGCCGAAGAGGTAGTGATAAAGCGTAGCGACGCCGGTGGCCGCGAAACACAGCATAAAGCCGTAGAACGTAAGGTGATGGAAGCGGCGGCGTGCGAGTGTGTACGCGTCATCTGCGTTATTGCATCCGTCGCCGTGCCCACCATCCAGGAATTTCAGCCGCAGCACCTTGTCGGCAGCATCCCCCAAGGATTCCAATGACGCCTGGCCCGGTGAGACATCGCGCCAGAACTTTCGAACGCCAAGGCCAAGCGCCAACGCCGCGAACAGGAAGATTGGCGCAAACAGGTTCACCATCAGCTTATGCGGGAAGATGGAGTAGAAGCTTGCGCCGGTGTCTGCGCTGAATAGCGATCCTCGCAGTCCCGCAGCCAGGGCCAGGAACAATGTCAACGCCGAAACCAGAGCAACCGAAAGCATCATGCCGTTGCGCTTGTACAGCGCTCCGAGTGCTGCGGGCCACGCATAGTCGGCGTATGTCTCTACGCGTACCTTGGCCATCGCCTGTGGCACGTTGACTGCGAATTCGTGGGGAGGCGCATATTGGCATGCATGGAGGCACGCGCCGCAGTTATGGCAAAGGTTGGCGAGGTAGTGGATGTCCGCTTTTGCAAACTCCAGCCGCCGCGTCATGGCGGGGAACACTGCACAATATCCTTCGCAGTAACGGCACGAATTGCAAATCGTCATTTGACGACTCACTTCAGCCTCGTTGGCGCTAAGGATACGGATAACGGGATATGCGGGGGCGGCCAATGCTCTGCCCTCGCGAATGATGGCTTCAAGCTGTTGCATAGTTCACTTTCTGCGTGGCGGCTTGGGCGGCCTGGGTACCTGCAATGCGTCCGAAGGCTGTACCAATCGACATGCCGACTCCGGCCGTATAGCCTTGCCCAAGTACGTTCCCTGCCATCATTTCGCCAGCGACGAAGAGGTTGGGGCTGGGGCATCCGTTGAAATGGACGGCGGCCTTTTCATTGACCTTGAGACCAAGGTAAGTAAAGGTAACGCCGGGCTTTAGCGCATAGCCATAGAAGGGCGGCGTATCGATGGGGCGCGCCCAGTGCGTTTTAGGTGGCGTCAAATCCTGGGTGCGGCAGTTGTCGAGCGCAGTGTGGTCGAAATCGCCCGGCTGGCACGCAGCGTTATAGTCCGCCATCGTCCGCACGAAGGCTTCCTGCGGCAACCCAAGCTTCAGCGCCAATTCCGGTAATGAGCCAGCGGTGACGCCCGGGAAAACTGGAGGCATGAACCGGCCGATCGCCTTCTGGTCGATGATCGAGTAACCGACCTGGCCAGGCTGGCGGGCAACGAGACGACCCCATATCGCATAACGCTTCGGCCAGAAATCCTCGCCCTCGTCGTAGAAGCGGGCGCCATCGCGATTAACAACGACGCCAAGCGAGACGCAATCAATGCGGGTGCAAATGCCGCCGTCATATAACGGGGCGCGCGCATCAATCGCCACCATGTGCGCCTGCGTCGGATCACCGATCGCGTCGGCGCCGGCGCTGATCATGTGCTTGAGAAGAATGCCTTCGTTGAAACGCGTGCCCCGGATCAGGAAATTATCCGAAGGCCATTCACCACGTTCGTTCTGGCCCCACACCTCGCGCAGCCAATCCCGGTTCGATTCGAAGCCGCCGGCCGCAAGTACGCAACTCTTCGCCTGGATGCGCTCTCCGCCGGCCGTAAAGGCAGCAACAAAACGGTCGCCATCGAGCTCCAGTGAAACCACTGGCGTGGAATACCGGATTTGTACTCCAAGCCGCTCGGCGCTGCGATAGTAGGCGTTGACCAGTGCCTTGCCACCGCCCATAAAGAAAGCATTGGTGCGGGCTACGTGCAATGCTCCCGACAGCGGTGGCTGGAAGCGCACGCCGTGACTACGCATCCAGTCACGGCAAGTCGATGAAGCACGAATCACCAGCCGGGCCAGCTTTTCGTTGGTAATTCCGCCCGTGACCTTGAGCAAGTCCTGCCAATATTCTACTTCGGGATAGG
>DASWYX010000513.1:0-2546 GCA_036404755.1 Pseudoduganella sp. | reverse complement strand
CTTCAATCAGCGCCGTCGTGTCATAGCCGCTGAGGCGGGCGCGCTCGCCGCCATGCTCCTGGGCGATGACGGACACGTCTTCCACGCCGGAGTCGCAGGTCAGCAGCTGGGCCAGGCTGTCATAGAACGCCGGCAGCGTGTTGAGCAGGATAGGTTCGGGCAAACGGCCGGCTTTGTTCAGGCTGGAGCGGGCGGCACTGGACCAGGCTGCGATCACTTGCGTACGCAGTGCCAGCATTGCTTGCGATGCGGACGACGCGTTTTCATTTTCCGCCACTACATTCTCCGCAACTGTGAATTCCGAAAGGAAAGCATGTTACGTAGTGAGCGGCTTGTCAAGCAAGCGGAAGCGAGCTGTGGCCTACTTTCGGTTACTTATTTCAACCAACCACGGTGACGGAAGTACAGGAACGGGGCGATGGCGCTGGTGATCATCAGGCCCCAGGCCCAGGGGTAGCCGTAGGTCCATTTCAGCTCTGGCAGGAAGTCGAAGTTCATGCCGTACACCGAAGCGATCAGCGTTGGCGGCAGGAAGGCGACGGACGCGACCGAGAAGATCTTGATGATCTTGTTCTGGTTAATGTTGATGAAACCGACGGTTGCATCCATCAGGAAGTTGATCTTATCGAACAGGAAGGAAGTGTGACCGTCCAGCGATTCGATATCGCGCAGGATCTGGCGCGCTTCCTCGAACTGTTCGGAATTGAGCAGGCGGCCACGCATCAGGAAGGACACCGCGCGGCGCGTATCCATCATGTTGCGGCGGATGCGGCCGTTCAAGTCTTCCTCGTGGGCAATCGCGCTCAGGGCGTCGGCTGCGTCCTTGTCGGTGAACTGCTCCTGCAGCACGCGGCCCGACACTTCTTCCAGCTTCTGGTAAATGCCTTCCAGCGCATCCGCCGAATACTCGGCGTCGGTCGCATACAGGTCGAGCAACACGTCCATGTAGTCGGCGATCGAGCCGGGACGCGAACGGGCGCGCATGCGCACCAGGCGGAACACCGGCAGGTCGTCCGTATGGACGGAGAACAGCATTTTCTTGGCCAGGATGAAAGCCACGGTGACCACGCGCGAAGGGCCGTCGTCCTCTTCCAGCAGGAAATCGGTGCGCAGGTGCAGGTCGCCGTTCTCCGCTTCATAGTAGCGGGCGGAAGCTTCGATATCCTTGACTTCGTCTTCGCCCGGCAGGATCACGCCGTAGATGGTCTTGACCCAGTTGCGTTCGTCTTCAGTCGGGTCGGTCAGATCCACCCAGACCGGATGGACCTTTTCCAGATCTTCGCGGCTATCGATGGGGACCTGGTTCAGCCGGCCGTTCTGTAAGACGAAAACATTGATCATAGGCAATCTCAGCGGTTCAGGCGCATAGAGGGAGGTCGATTTTCGAAACTTCGCAAGTGTACTCGGAAGGTCCCGCGCCGACCACCCCGCGCGGGCATTATTTTATTAACGAGTTGCCTTTTCGACCATTTTCGCGCGCAGGTCTTCCGGCGCGGCTTCCGCCGGCGGCGGTGCCTTGGGCGATTCGATGCCCTTGCTGTCGTGGATCCGGATGACCTGGCCGCTGTCCTTGCAGTCGCTGTTGGAGATCACGGTCTTGCCATTGATCGTGCACTTGCGCAGCGGTTCGGAAGATGCGGGCGCAGTGGCCGGCACCTGCGCCGCGATCGTCGCCTGCATGGCGGCGGGCATGGACGGCAGCTTGCCTTCATGGCGTATGGCGTACAGCCCGAACATGGCGGCGGCGGCCAGTGCCGCCATGCCGATGGCGACAGCAATCAGACTCAGACCGGATTGGCGGTGCAGCATGCAAGCTCCTCAGGGTACGTCGGCGGAATTCATGCGGCGCATGATGATGTCAGTGCGCCGGCTCAGGTAATTGGTATTGCGGTGGGCGTCGTAATAGCGCGGGTTGGGCAGCATCACGGCCAGCCTGGCCGCCTGCGGCGCATTCAGGCGCGCGGCCGGGATGCCGTAGTAATGCTTCGCCGCCGCTTCGGCGCCAAAGATGCCCTTGCCGAATTCGACCACGTTCAGGTAAATCTCGAAGATGCGCTCCTTGTCCATCAGCGCTTCCAGCATATAGGTAATGACCAGCTCCTGGCCCTTGCGCCAGTAGCTGCGCGAGCCGGACAGGAAGAGGTTCTTGGCCAGCTGCTGGGTGATGGTCGAGCCGCCGTGCGTGACCTTGTGCTTCTTCTGGTTTTTCTCGTACGCCTTTTGCAGCGCTTCCCAGTCCACGCCTTCGTGCTCGGCGAAGTTGGCGTCTTCCGAGGCAATGATGGCGCGCTTCAGGTTGGGCGAGATCTGCTGGTAGCTCACCCACTGCTGCTGGATGTTCGCTTTCGGGTTCTTCTCGCGCAGGGCCGATTGCTGGGCGCGCATGAAGGCCGTCATCGAAGGATTATGGTCGCGCCACCACCAGATCTGCACCAGGAAGTACAGCTGCACGGCCAGGATGATGACGATGGGGACGATGAAGATCCACTTCACCCAGGCGAAGCGTCCCTTGCCGCTCGCCTTGCTCATAATTTGGCACGCAGGGC
>DASWYX010000512.1:0-11183 GCA_036404755.1 Pseudoduganella sp. | reverse complement strand
GGCACCCCTTTATGCTGCGCATAGGTCAGCACCACGCGCTTGCCAGCGGCGGCGCTGAGCTGGGCGGCGAGCACATCATCGCGCACAGTGAATTCAAACTTCTCCGGAATCGCCCCCGGCATCGAAGACAGCAAAATCTCCCCCTCCCACGTCTTGCACAGCCATCCGCGCTTGGAAAACTTTTGCAGGTAGCCGGCGCGTTCGCCTTCGGAATAGGAGTAGTGCAGGGCGATCCAGGTATAGGCCGCGGCCAGCAGGATGAGGCCGAGCAGCAGGCCCAGGACAATGGTAATGATGCGCATGGTTCCCCGAGGGAGAGTTATCAACGGCGCAATCTTATCACTGCGCCACCAGCTGCCTCTTGTAGCGCACCGAGGACCACAGTGAAATCACGATGAAGGCCACGCCGGACAAGCCCGTCACCCACTCGGCGATATGGTATTTCACGCTGGCGAACATGATCAGCGCCAGGATGCCGATGGCGTAGTGGGCGCCGTGCTCCAGGTAGATGAATTCGTCCAGCGTACCGCGGTGGACCAGGTAGACCGTCATCGAGCGCACGAACATGGCGCCGATCGCCAGGCCCAGCATGATCACCACCACATCGCTGGTGATGGCAAAGGCGCCGATCACGCCGTCGAAGCTGAAGGACGCGTCCAGCACTTCGAGGTAGAGGAAGCCGCCGATGCCGCCGCGCTGGATCGCCTTGCCCACTTCGCCGTCCGATTCCTCGCCTTCCAGCAGGCCGCTGATCCAGCCCACCGCCACATAGATGGCGATGCCGATGACGCCCGAGTACAGCACGCTGAACTGCTTGGCTTCCGGCACCAGGGCGACGCAGGCCAGCACGGCCAGCAGGGTCAGCAGCACGGCCAGGCTCTCGGTGCCGTATTTGCCCACCTTTTCCTCGAACCAGTGGATCCAGTGCACATCCTTTTCTTCATCGAACAGGAAGTTCAGGAAGACCAGCAGCAGGAAGGCGCCGCCAAAGGCCGATACCTCCTCATGCACACCCATCAGGTATTTTGAATATTCGTCCGGCGTCGTGGTCGCCATGGTCCAGACGTCGGCGATGCCCAGGCCGGTCGCGGCAGCCACGATGGCCAGCGGGAACAGCAGGCGCATGCCGAACACGGCGACGATGATACCGACCGTCAGGAACAGCTTCTGCCAGAACGCATTCCAGTCCTTCAGCACGGAGGCGTTGACCACGGCATTGTCGAAGGAGAGGGAAACCTCCATCACCCCCAGCACGCCGGTGATCCACAGCGCGGTCAGCGCGGCGCTCACTCCTCCATGGTTATAGCCCCACCATCCAGCGCAAGCCATCAGCACGATGGTGACAAAGAAGGAAATACGGAAATGCTTCATGCGGCCCAGCCCCTTTACTATTTATTATGTAATGCGCCGATTATAATGGGCGATTGCCAACTAGGACGCCCTCCAATGGATCTCGCTTACCTGCTGACTCCTCTGATTACCTGGATCACCGTCGGTCCAATCAAATTCCTGATCAATTCCATTCGCGCCCGCCGCTGGGCTTTTAATCTGGTGGGCAACGGGGGCTTCCCATCCAATCACAGCGCCGTCGTGTCCAGCATGGCGACGCTGATCGCCCTGCGCGAGGGCATCGGCCACCCGGCCTTCGGCGTTGCCGTGACCCTGTGCTTCATCGTGATCATCGACGCCAACAGCCTGCGCCAGCACGTGGGCCGCCAGGCCGCGGCCATCAACCGCCTCGCCGGCGACGCGGCCGGGCACAAGTGGCTGCGCGAACGGATGGGCCATACCGTGGTCGAAATCATCGGCGGACTGTGCACCGGCATGCTGGTCGGCTACGGCATCTTTACCATCTTCGCCCGCTGAAATCCCCCGGGGATTGATACACAAATGTATTAATCTCCGCCTGCTGCGCAATCTCTCCAAATATCACCTGAAATACGGTTTATCCGCGATTTCAGCAGTCCATCCATTTATTCCCGCAGTCTGGTCGCTGATGAATTGACAGTCCCACGGGCTACAAGGATACTCTGCGCCTTGCAGAAGTTCGCAATTTAATAAGATAAAAGTCGTTTCACCAAAAGCCCAAACCGTCTGGAGATTTCTATGTTGCGTAAAACCCTAATAGTCCTCGCCGTTGCCTCAGCGCTGACCGCCTGCGGCAAGTCAGACAAGGCGCCGGAAGGCGCCAAGGCCAGTGCTACCGCCAAGGCCGATGCGAAGGATGAGAAGAAACTGGCGACATTGCAAATCGCTCCGGAGGACCTGGTGACGGTGGAATCGAACGCGCTGGCGACCGGCCCGGTGATTACCGGCTCCGTGCAGCCTGAGCGCAAGGCCGACCTGCGCGCCGAAGTGGGCGCCGTGGTCATGCAGGTATACAAGGAGAATGGCGAAGCGGTGAAGAAGGGCGACCTGCTGGTGCGCCTGGACGACACTTCGCTGCGCGACGCCATGAATTCCGCCCAGGAAGCGGTGCGCGCCTCCACCCAGTCGCTGGAGCAGGCCGAGCGCATGTTCCAGCGTAACAAGACGCTGCGCGCTTCCGGCATGGCTTCCGCCCAGGCCCTGGAAGACGCGGAAATCCGCCGCAACAACGCACAGAGCGACCTGGCCGCCGCCAAGGCGCGCCTGGTGGCCGCCAACCAGCAGCTGTCGCGCACCCTGGTGCGCGCCCCGTTCGACGGCATCGTTTCCGAGCGCAAGGTGTCGAACGGCGACACCGCGCAGATCGGCAAGGAACTGGTGAAAGTGGTGGACCCGAACTCGATGCGCTTCGAAGGCCGCGTTTCCGCCGACAAGGTCGGCATCGTGAAGGCAGGCCAGAGCGTGCTGTTCGCCATCAACGGCTATCCGGGCCAGAACTTCTCCGGCAAGGTCAAGCGCGTGGACCCGGCCGCCAACCCGGTCACCCGCCAGGTCGAAGTGCTGGTGGACTTCACCGGCAACAACCAGCCGCGCGTGGCCGGCCTGTTCGCCGAAGGCCGTATCGAAGCCGAAACCAGCTCGGTGCTGATGGTGCCGGAATCGGCCCTGATCAAGCAGGGCGACAATACTTACGCCTGGAAGATCAAGAACAGCGCGCTACAGAAAGTCAACCTGGGCATCGGCCAGCGCGACGCGCGCTCCGGCAACTGGGCGGTGCAGACCGGCCTGGCGGTGGGCGACCAGGTGCTGCGCGCGCCGGGTTCCGGCTTCCGCGACGGCCAGAAAGTCGAGCTGCAGACCCCCAAGGCGGTAGCGTCCGCTAACGGCACGGCGGCGGCTGTCAGCAAAGGAAACTAAACCATGTTCTTGTCCAATTTCAGTGTCAAGCGCCCCGTCGCCATGATCGTGCTGATCGTGGCGATGATGGCGATGGGCTTGCTGGCCCTGTCCAAGCTGCGCGTCAACCAGAATCCGGACGTGGAAGTCCCGGTCCTGATCGTCAACATCCCGTACCCGGGCGCTTCGCCGGAAACCGTGGAGCGCGAAATCGTCAACCGCCTGGAAAAGTCGCTGCAGAGCATTTCCGGCGTGACCGACTCCTATTCCACCTCGCGTGAAGGCTCGGCCACCATCGAGCTGCGCTTCAACTTCGACAAGAACCTGATCGAAGCCTCGGACGAGGTGCGCAACGCGATTGCGGCCGTGCGCTACAAGCTGCCGCTGGAAATGCGCGAGCCGATGATCCAGCGCGTGGACACGTCCGCCCAGCCGATCATGCAGCTGTCGATTTCGTCGAAGAGCATGTCGCACGCGGCGATCTCGCGCCTGGCCGAAGACAAGCTGGCCGACCGCTACCGCGCCATCGACGGCGTGGCGGTGGTCAACGTGAACGGTGCGCTGCGCCGCGAACTGTCCGTGCTGCTGCGCGCCGAAAAGCTGCGTGAATACAATGTCTCGGTGGCCCAGGTGGCCGACGCGCTGCGCATGCAGAACACCAATGCCCCGGTGGGCAAGGTGCGCGGCTCGCTGGAAGAGAAGAGCATCCGCCTGGTCGGCCGCATCGAGCGTCCGGAAGAATTCCAGGAAATCGTGGTCAAGCGCAACGGCGAACAGCTGATCCGCCTGGGCCAGCTGGCGACCATCGAAGACGGCTTTGCCGAAATCAATAACGTCAGCCTGCGCAGCGGCAAGGCCAATGTGGGCCTGTCCGTGATCCGCTCGCGTGAAGCATCGACCGTCAGCGTCGCCAAGAACGTGCGCAAGCTGACCGAGGAAATCAACAAGGAACTGGATGGCCAGGCTGCGCTGGAAATCACGCAGGACGGCGGCGAGGATGCCCAGAGCTCCCTCAACAACGTGATCGAAGCGCTGGTGTTCGGCGCCGTGCTGACCATCTTCGTCGTGTATGCCTTCCTGAACTCCTGGCGTTCGACGCTGATTACCGCGCTGTCCCTGCCGACTTCCGTGGTGGCCGCCTTTATCGCCGTGTGGCTGTGCGGCTTCTCGCTGAACTTCATGACGCTGCTGGGCCTGTCGCTGGCAATCGGCGTGCTGATTGACGACGCCATCGTGGTGCGTGAAAACATCGTGCGCCACATGCAAAGCGGCAAGGACCGCCGCCGCGCCGCGCTGGAAGGTACGGCCGAGATCGGCCTGGCCGTCGCCGCGACCACCTTCTCCATCATGGCCGTGTTCATTCCGGTGGCCTTCATGCCGGGCATCTCGGGCGAATGGTTCCGTCCCTTCGCGCTGACCGTGACCTGCTCGGTGGCCGTGTCGCTGTTCATTTCCTTCACGCTGGACCCGATGATGTCCGCGTTCTGGGGCGACCCGCCGGATTATCACAATGCGCCGAAGAAGGGCATCGGCAAGGTGCTGGACAAGTTCAATCACTGGTTCGACCACCAGTCCGACCGTTACGGCAAGGTGATTGCCTGGGCGCTGCACCACCGCCGCTGGATGGCCGTGATTGCCCTGTCCACCTTCGTGGCCGCGCTCTTCCTGCAAGGTAAGTTTGGCGGTTCCAGCTTCCTGCCGAAAGTGGACTTCGGCACCATCGCGGTCGAGGTGCGCACGCCATCGTCGTCCAGCCTGGAGTACACCAAGATGAAGATGGACAAGGCGGCGCAACTCGCCCACTCCATCCCTGAAGTGAAGGCGACGTCGACCTATGTGAACCTGTCCGGCGGCCGTATCTGGGTCGACATCGACAAGCGCAAGGAGCGCAAACGCGACGCCACGGCCATCGCCATCGAGCTGCGCCAGAAGCTGGCCGGCCTGGTGGGCGGCGAGTTTGTGGTGCTGGAAGACATCAACAACGGCGCCCGCAAGCCGGTGCAGATCGACTTCGTCGGCCCGGATTCGCGCAAGCTGATGGAACTCACCAACGCCTTCATGGAAAAGCTGCGCCAGGTACCGGGCGCGGTGGACGTGGGCCTGTCCGAGCAGGACCCGAAGGATGAGCTGCAGATCGAACTGAACCGCGGCCTGGCCAATTCCATGGGCATTTCCGCCGGCGACGCCGCCCAGGCCCTGCGCGTGGCCTTTGCCGGTATCGAAGTGGGCGACTGGGTCGATCCGACCGGCGAGACCCGCGACGTGGCCGTGCGCCTGCATCCGGAAGACCGCGTGAGCCCGGAAAACATCGAACGCCTGCCGATCGGCGTGTCCGGCACCAATATGATGGTTCCGCTGGACCAGATCGCCCGCATCACCATGGGCAAGGGCCCGTCCACCATCCGTCACAAGGATGGCAAGCGCTCGATTTCCGTGTCGGCCAACGTCGAAGGCCGTTCGCCGGGTGAAGTGACGACCGAAGCGCTGAAGATCGCCAAGGCCATGGATTACCCGCCGGGCTTCGGCCTGGACGTGGGCGGCGCCGGCAAGGACCAGAAGGAAGTGTTCACCCAGATGGCGATTTCGCTGGTCGCCGGTATCGGCCTGATGTACCTGGTGCTGGTGATGCAGTTCGGTTCCTTCACGGCGCCGGGCGCGGTGATGTTGTCGCTGCCGCTGTCCCTGATCGGCGTGGTGGTGGGCCTGCTGCTGACCGGCGACACGCTGAACCTGATGAGCTTTATCGGCGTGATCATGCTGATGGGCCTGGTCGCCAAGAACGCCATCCTGCTGCTGGATGCGGCGCGCAAGCGCGAGGAAGAGGGCTACGGCCGCGAGGAAGCGCTGATGCACGCCGGCCGCATGCGTCTGCGTCCGAGCCTGATGACGACCTTCGCGCTGATCGCCGGCATGATGCCGGTGGCGGTGGGCATGGGCGAGGGCGGCGAGTTCTACCGTCCGATGGCAATTGCCATCATCGGCGGCACCGTGACCTCGACCCTGCTGACGCTGCTGGTCGTGCCGACCTTCTATGACAGCATCGAGATCGCCAAGGACCGCATGATCGCCAAGTTCAACCGCCGCGCCGAGCGCTTCCCGGTCGCGCTGGCTTTCCTGATGACCTTTGTGGAAGCCATCCTGGCGCTGACCTTCATTCGCCTGATCTTCCGCCTGGTGATGAAGCCGGTCAACATGGTGCTGCGCCGCGGCAAGCCAGCCGCCGTGTAAAAAAGTACTGTCGGTTAGCAACGAAAAAGGACCTGCGGGTCCTTTTTCTTTTGCTGCGCGGAAATTAAAAGGACAGTCGTGCTCCTATTAGTGTATGCTTCGGTTCCCGCTCCCCGACTTCGGCGCGGAGATTGCCTAAAGATTAATAATTATCTTGCGAGACTCCACCTTGAACCCTAAGTATATTTCCCTGCTCATCGCGGCTGCCCTGGGCGCCGTTTCCCTGTCCGCCAATGCATCCGGCTACCGTTTCGGCTCCCAGAGCGTGTCCTCCCAGGGCTCCGCTGAAGCCAACGGCGCCGAAGCGGCAGACGCTTCCACCGTGTTTGCCAACCCGGCCGGCCTGACCCGCCTGGAAGGCACCCAGATCATGGGCGGCATCACCGCCGTCGTTCCGCACTCGACCTTCTCCGATGCCGGCTCCAAGCGCTTCACCGGCACCTCGTCCGGCGGCCTGACGAGCCAGGACGGCTATGCGCCGGACGTGGTGGCTGCGCCGTCGCTGTACGCCAGCAAGAAGATCAATGACCAGTGGACCGCCGGCTTCGGCCTGTTCGTGCCTTACGGCACCAAGCTGGACTACGACAACAACTGGTCCGGCCGCTACGCGCTGACCCGCGTCAAGCTGGAATCGATCGCGCTGAACCCGTCCGTGGGCTTTAAGCTGAACGAGCAGCATTCCTTCGGCTTCGGCGTGACCGCCCAGCATATGAAGGCCAAGCTGGGCCAGGGCGTTGACGTGCCAGGCTCGATCGCCGCCCTGACCGGCACCCCGCAAAGCGCTGCCCTGCTGAAGGCCATCGTGGCGGCCGGCGGCAATCCGGCCGCCCTGGCAACCGTGAAGGACGGCCATGGCGAGATGGACGGCAAGGACTGGGGCTTCGGCTGGAACATCGGCTACCTGTTCACGCTGGACCAGAACACCCGCTTCGGCGTGGCCTACCGTTCGTCCATCAAGCAGGAGCTGAAGGGCAACGCGGTATGGGACTTCAACGTGACCGGCGACCAGGTGGTCAACAAGATCATCGCCGCCAATTCGGGCAAGGCCAATTCCGCCGCGCTGGTGGAACTGCGCTCGCCCGAAACCTTCTCCATCAATGGCTTCCACCAGATCGATTCGCAGTGGGCCGTGATGGGCGACGCGACCTGGACCCGCAATTCGCGCATGCAGAACATCGACATCCAGTTCCCTGGCACCGTGCAGGGCGACGAGGTGATCCGCCAGCAGTGGAAGAACACCTGGCGCTTCGCCGTGGGCGCGAACTACAAGCTGAACGATAACGTGCTGCTGCGCGGCGGCCTGGCCTACGACCAGGGCCCGGTGCCGAACGCCACCCTGCGCCACCCAGCGCTGCCGGATGAAGACCGCACCCAGCTGTCCTTCGGCGCGAACTGGAAGCTGTCGCCGAATTCGTCGATCGACCTGGCTTACTCCTATGTCCACTTCAAGGATGCCGAGGGCAACTACAAGAATTCCTGCTCTCCGCTGACCGTGGGCTGCACGGGTAACGGCGAACTGACCAAGGGTACCTGGCAGACGCACCTGTCCCTGATCGGCCTGGCTTACAACTACAAGTTCTGAGCTGACGACTGAGCATGGACGGCGGATCAATGATCCGCCCTTGTATTATTCGTCTGCCCTGAGAGAAATCTTGGGGTAGAGCGGCTGGATGCCGTATCCGCCCTTGGACTGTATGTCCGCGCAGTAGATTTTGCAGCAGTCGCTCTTCTTCCATTAAAGATCGAACAGTATCTTTGGCCCGGCAAAGGCCGTGAGCCCGTATTCACAAGGTTGATCAGGAGAAGAGTTGTATGCTGCATTTAGGAATAGACGTGGCCAAGGCCAAGTTGGATTGCTCGCTGCGTTTGGAAAACGGCAAATCGCGTGCCAAGGTCGTGGAAAACACTGCTGTCGGCTTCGCCAAGCTGAAGGAGTGGTTGAGCAAGCTGACATCAGAGCCTGTTCATGCCTGCATGGAGGCGACGGGTGTGTATTGGGAGGCGGCGGCCGAATTTCTGGCCGACGAAGGGCACTGCGTCAGTGTGGTGAACCCAGCGCAAATCAAGGCCTTTGGCCAAAGCCAGCTGGTACGCACTAAGACCGATAAGGTCGATGCTCAGCTGATCTCCGAGTTCTGCGCTCTGCATGCACCACAAGCCTGGCAAGCCCCCTCTCGTAACGAGCGGGAACTCAAGGCCATGGTATTGCGCCTGGAAGCGCTGCTTGGCATGCATGGTCAGGAATCGAACCGGCTGGAGGTGGCCCGCGATTCCGTGCGCGCCGACATTGAAAAACACCTCGACTGGCTCGATGAGCAAATCCGCGCGCTACGCAAAAAAATCCGCGATCACATCGATAATGACCCCGATATGCGCAACCGGCGAGATCTTCTGGACAGCATTCCCGGCATCGGACAAGCCACTATCGCATTGCTGCTGGCCTACGGGATCGGACCTGAACGCTTTGCCAACGGTCGGCAAGCCGCTGCATTCGCGGGGCTCGACCCTCGCCAGCATGAATCGGGCAGCAGCGTGAAGCGACGGCCACGACTTTCAAAGATCGGTCATACGCATTTGCGCAAGGCACTGTATATGCCTGCCATGGTCACACTCTACAAAACGGTTTGGGGCCGGCAGTTCCTATCCCGCTTACAGAGTTCTGGAAAGCCAGCCAAGGTCATTATTGGCGCCATGATGCGAAAGCTTATTCATGTCGCCTTCGGCGTCCTCAAATCAGGACAAACATTCACTCAGGAGCTTCAAACCGCTTGACCGGCATAACAGTATCTACACGCTGCGCGCCCGTCCCGCGTCCCCTGCCCCGCTGCGTGCGGGGCTTTTGCTTTTCTGGCCGTATCGTAAACGCAACAATGCGCGCAAATGATATCGCTATCAGAATCGGGCACTTTCTACTATGAAGCGCACTCCTCCTATGAGACACCCCTGATGCTGCGCACCATTGATAGTTCTTTACAAATTCCATGAGTGCTCTAGACTTGCGCTAAATGATAGCGCTAACTGTGGAGATCGAATGGAACAAGCTGAAAGCCGCCGCTATGTCGTCATGGGCGTATGCGGGTGCGGCAAGAGCACGGTAGGTACGGCGCTGGCACAAGCCAGGGGCGTGAACTTCATTGAAGGAGACAACTTTCATCCCGAGGCCAATGTGGCCAAGATGTCGGCCGGCATGCCGTTGACCGACGACGACCGCGCAGAATGGCTGCTTGCGCTGCAGGCCGAGATCCGCGCCGCGCGGGAAAAGAACGTGGGCCTGGTGGTCTCGTGTTCAGCGCTGAAGCGCCGCTACCGCGACCTGCTGCGCCAGGGCGACCAGGAACTGCAGTTCGTACATCTGCAGGGCCCGCGCGACCTGATCGCGAACCGCATGCAGTCGCGCCAGGGCCACTACATGCCGCTCTCGTTGCTGGACAGCCAGCTGCGCGACCTGGAACCGCTGCAGCCCGACGAGGCGGGCGTCAGCCTCGATATCGCACTCCCCCCCGATGCGCTGCTAGCGCGCATCGCTTAGCCGTCCTGCCGATCACATTACAAGAAACAACGGAGACAGAAAAATGCGTAACCCAGCTCAAAGAACCCTGATCAATCTCGCCGTCGCCAGCGCCTGCGCGCTGATGGCCCTCCCCGGATACGCCCAGCAGGCGCAAGCCGGGGCGGCGGCAGCCGACAATGGCGCGGCAGCCGCTCCCGCGGCCGATGCAGCAGCCGCCGCCCAGGATGCGCCGGCGGCCGAACCTGTCGCAGAGACCACGGTTGTCAAAATCTCCGGCTCGCGCATCGCAGCGCGCGGCTTCACCCAGCCAACGCCAACCACCAGCCTTGGCACGGCCGACCTGGAAAAAGCGGCGAAGCCCAACCTGTTCAACACCATTGCCGAACTGCCTGCGCTGCAGGGCAGCACCGGCCGCGCCACCAGCACCAACAGCACCAGCTCCGGCATCCAGGGCCTGAGCTCCCTGAGCCTGCGCGGCCTCGGTCCGATCCGCACCCTGACCTTGCTGGATGGCCAGCGCGTGGTGGGCGCCAACGTGACCGGCGTGACGGACGTGAGCCAGTTCCCGCAACTGCTGGTCAAGCGCGTGGACGTAGTGACCGGCGGCGCCTCCGCCTCCTACGGCTCGGACGCCGTCTCCGGCGTGGTCAACTTCATCACCGACAAGAAGTTCGAAGGCTTCAAGGCCAATGTGGAAGGCGGCGCCACCACCTACGGCGATGACCAGCACGGCACGCTGCAGGCCGCGTTCGGCAAGGCCTTCCTGGACGACAGGCTGCGCGTGGTGGTCAGCGGTGAACTGGGCAAGGAAAACGGCATCGATTCGCCCGGCTTCGGCGAGGTGGGCCCGAACGGCCGCACCTGGTACAAGAACCCGGCCTTCCAGGTTCGCCCGCTGGCCCAGACCAACGACGGCAAGCCGCAATACAGGTTCATCGAACACGCGCAGCAGTACCAGTACGCGAAATATGGCCTGATCACCAGCGGCCCGCTGCAGGGTACCGCCTTCGGCGATGGCGGCGTGCCTTACCAGTTCCAGTATGGCTCGAACGGTGTGCCGACCGGTACCGGCGCCGTCACCAACTGTATCAATCCCTTCTGCGTGGGCGGCGACTTGAGCGGCAGCGTGGGCGCAGGCACCAACCTCGCGATGAACCTGAAGCGCAAGGTCGGCTATACC
>DASWYX010000511.1:0-12205 GCA_036404755.1 Pseudoduganella sp. | reverse complement strand
ATCGCCCTGGGCATTGTGGTGGCCGCGCTGGCCGTTTTCTACGCCAGGTTCAACTTCGCGCGGCTGGAAATCTTCAAGATGATGCTGAGCTCCCTGTTCCCGCTGGCCATCCTGATCCTGGCCGTGCTGGGCAGCATTGTCTTCGGCCTTGCCACGCCAACCGAAGCGGCGGCGCTGGGCGCATTCGGCGGCCTGCTGCTGGCGGCAGCCTATCGCCGCTTCAACTTCCCCATGCTGAAGGAGTCCGCCTTCCTGGCGACCAAGACCACGGCCATGGTGTGCTGGCTGTTCGTCGGCTCCAGCATCTTCAGTGCCGCCTTCGCCCTGCTCGGTGGCCAGGAGCTGATCAACGCCTGGGTGCTGTCGATGGACCTGACGCCGCTGCAGTTCATGATCCTTGCGCAGTTCATCATCTTCCTGCTTGGCTGGCCGCTGGAGTGGACGGAGATCATCGTCATCTTCATGCCCATCTTCATACCGCTGCTGCCCCACTTCAACGTGGACCCGCTGTTCTTTGGCCTGCTGGTCGCGCTGAACCTGCAGACGGCTTTCCTGTCGCCGCCGGTGGCGATGGCAGCGTTCTACCTGAAAGGCGTGGCGCCGCCCCATGTCACGCTGAACCAGATTTTCCTTGGCATGATGCCCTTCATGGGGATTCAATTGTTGGCACTGGTGCTACTATACTTGTTCCCTGGCATCGGCCTGTGGCTGCCCAACGTACTCTATCAATAATTGCAAGAAATTCCTTTGTCTTTTGGAAAGAGTTCTGCTACTTTGTGCTGGACAGAGCATTAGTATTGGATACGGGTTGAGAGACGATTCCATTTTCTCCGGCGTGGAACTGGACGCCATCCTCGACGCATTGCCGGACCCCGCCTTTGTGTTGACGCGCAGCGGCCGCTACATCGCCATCTTCGGCGGCGCGGACGTGCGCTATTACCACCGCAGCGACGTCCTGATCGGCCAGCGCATCCACGATGTGCTGGAAAAGCCCAAGGCCGACTGGTTCGTCAACGAGATCGCCGTTGCACTCGCAGCGGGCTGCCTGCACGTGGTCGAATACGACCTGGCGTCGAGCGATGTGAAGGGCCTGGATACGAAGGGGCCCACCGACACGCTGCGCTTCGAAGGCCGCATACAGCCGCTGCAATTTCCGGTGCAAGGCGAGGACGCCGTGCTCTGGGTCGCCAGCAATATCACCGCGCGCAGCGAGCTTGAATGCAAGCTGCGCACGCTGAGCGAGGTCGATCCGCTTTCGGGCCTGCTCAATCGCCGCAAGCTGATGCACGTGCTGGCCGAGCACTACGAAACCTTCGTCCGCTACGGCACGCCGACGTCGGTGCTGATCTTCGACATCGACCACTTCAAGCGCGTCAACGATGAGCACGGCCACCTGTGCGGCGACAAGGTGATTTCCGCCACGGCCGACGTGTGCCGCCGCGAGTTGCGCGCCACCGACGCGCCGGCCCGCCTGGGCGGCGATGAGTTCGTGGTGCTGATGCCCCACACCGCCTGGGACCACGCCGAACCGATCGCCGAACGCCTGCGCTTGCGCATTGCCGAAGCCCTGTGCGCGCTGGGCGAGATCGGCTGCCAGTCGACCATCAGCGGCGGGCTGTCGGAGATCACGGCGGGTGATCTCTCCGGCGAGGATGTGCTTAAACGCGCCGATGATGCGCTTTATCAGGCGAAACGGCAGGGACGCAATCGCATCATCCGCAGCTGATGCTGGCGCAGCATGCACGGCGGATCAATGATCCGCCCTACGCAGCCTTGCGGATTCACGGGAAACGGGGTGTTGGCGAATTCGCCGCGACGCGTAGGGCGGATCATCGATCCGCCGTGCCAGCGCAGCCGCAAACTTCCCGCTGCGGCTTGTCGCTTAATACACACTATTGGTCCGCCAATCTTGCAGTATTGGTCAGGCCAATATAATATGGCCTGACCAAATCGGCACTTCTCCACCAGGCGACCTCGGCTGACCTCCCCCTCCAGCCTTCGTCTCAATGGCAGCGGACACGCGAGGTGTCCGCATCCAATCCGGTCCATCACCCATCGGAGCACACAATGAAAAAAACCATTATGGAGACCATGGTGGCCGCTGCATTCGCCACCGGAGCAGTCGCAGCACAAGCAGCCCCCCTTCCCCTGCAGGATGCCGTCATCACCGCCAGCTATAACGGCGTGGCGGCGGACATGCTGGGCCTCGATCATTCCTTCCAGCCCGAAGCAGGCAGCAATACGACCGCCCTCGATCCCACCGGCACCGGCATCGAATTCCTCAGCGCGGACAGCCTGTTCGGCTTCGATTTCGCCGCCAGAGGCGCCGTGACCATCTACAGCAACGGCACCATTACGCCGGGCAGCTATCACTTCCACTTCGATTTCGGCAGCACGCTGGCGCGTCCGCTGACTTCCTTCGTGCTGACGGACGCCAGCGCGGTCAGCGGCCTGCCCCTGCTGCAGCTGGCGGCGGACGGCAGGTCGATCGACATCGACCTCAGCGCCGTCACGTGGAACAGCGATTTCGCCGCCGTCACCGCGCAGCTGGACGCCGCCGCCGTACCCGAGCCGGGCAGCGTTGCCCTGCTGCTGGGCGGGCTGGGCGTGATGTCCGCGTTGCGCCGGCGGCAGCCGCTGGCCTGAGCGCCACGCGTGCACGCACCGCGGGCGCCCCTGCGCGCGCCCGCACCATCGATCAAGGAGAATGCTATGAAACACCAGGGTTTCAGGGCAGCGCTGCGCCTCGCCACGGCGTCGCTGCTGCTCGCCTTCACATGCAACACAGGCGCGGCTACCGATCCCGCGCGGCAAACGGCGCCCGCTGACGGCTGGGCATCGCAGGCCGGCGGCACGATCGGCGGCGCCAATGCCAGCGCCGCGCAAATCTACACGGTCACCAACCGCCAGCAGCTGCTGGCCGCCATCAACAACGCCGGCGCCAATCCGAAAATCATCAAGCTTACCGGCACCATCGACATGACCGAAGGCGTGCCGTATGCGAACACGGGCGACCAGGCCATCCGCGGCGCGATCCGGCTGCGCAGCAACACGACGCTGATCGGGGACGGTCCCGGTGCGGGCCTGGTGAATGGCCACATCCTGCTGACCAACGTCAGCCAGGTCATCATCCGCAACCTGAAAATCGTCAATCCCTGCGATGTCGGCCCGGTCTTCGATCCGGCGGACGGCGCCAACGGCGCGTGGAATTCCGCCTACGACGGCATCGGCGTCTCCGGCTCGGACCACATCTGGGTCGACCATGTGACCTTCACCGATGCGCCGATGACGGACAATCTGCTGCCCATCGAGAATGGACTGATCAGGCAATGCCACGATGGCGCCCTGGACATCACCAACGGCTCCGATTACGTCACGGTTTCCTATAACGTCTTCGGCGAGCACCACAAGAACAACCTGATCGGCTCCAGCGACAGCGCCAGCGGCGACGAAGGCAAGCTGCGCGTCACCTTCAGCAACAACGTGTTCCGCAATGTGTCGAGCCGCGCGCCGCGCGTGCGCTATGGCCAGGTCCACCTGTTCAACAACTACTTCGTCGGCAGCAGGCACGCGGACGTCTACGAAAACCTGTACAGCATCGGCGCCGGCTTCAATTCGAAGATCCTGTCCAACGCCAATGTGTTCGAGATTGCCGGCGCGGCAGGCTGCAGCGACATCGTGGTCAATCCCGGCGGCGCCGCCACGGGAACGTTCAGGGACAGCGGCTCCCTGCTGAACGGCACCCTGCTGAATAACTGCACGATCTCGAACAACGTCAGCTGGACCCCGCCCTACGCCTTCAGCGTGCGCCCCACGCCGCTGGTGAAAGCCAACGCGCTGGCGCAGGCCGGCGGCGGCAAGCTGTCCACCACCGTCACCGGCACCGGGGACGTCAGCAGCACGCCCATCCTCAACCTCACCTGCCCGTCCAGCGGCCTGTATTTCTGCGACGATTTCCAGAACGGCAGCAGCGCCAACTGGGACTTGCTACCCGTGGCCGGTCCGAACGGCAGCTTCAGCGTGAAGGCGGAAGCGGTCGGCGCCGCGAACCAGCTGATGCAGTACACGGCCGCCACCACGGGCGGTGTGCTCGCCACGCTGAAGCCGGCCGCGATGGCCAATGTGCCCTCCGGCGACTATTTCGTGGAAGCGCGCATCAAGCCGCTCACCAACAGCACCACCGGCAACAAGCAGCTCTACCTGATCACGCGCTACGTCAACGCCAGCAACTGGTACGGCGGCGGGCTGAATGTGCAGAACGCGAACACCAGCACCCAGGTCGAAATCGCGAAAATGCTGAACGGTACTCTGAGCCGCCCCAGGCAGGTGCGCAAGCCAATCAATATGGATGCGCAGTGGTACACCGTGCGCTTCGAGATGACCGGCAGCACGCTGACGATTTATCTCGATGGCGAAAACCTGGGCTCCGTCACCGACACCGCCTTCACCGCGCGCGGCCTGGTCGGGCTGTACACCGCCAACAAATCCTTCCAGATCGATGATGTGCGCATCGGCGACCCGCGCCTGAAGCCATCGCAACTGACGATCAATCCGGCCACCACCAGCTACATCGCCGAAGCGGGCGACGCGCCGCTGCAACTGGCCGTCACCGCAGTGAAGCCGGACGGCACGGCCGACAGCTTCAGCGCCAGCTCCAGCAATCCCGCCGCCGTGGCGGTCGCCATCAGCGGCAACACGCTGACGCTCACGCCCGTCGGCGCCGGCGCCGCCAACATCACGCTGACCAGCGACAGCGATCCCACGCTGGTGCGCACGATTGCCGCCAACATCGGCGCACAATTCGTGCAGCCCACGCAAACCTATCTGCTGAACGGCATTGCCAGCCCGGCTGCTGCGCTGGGCCAGGCGCCGGTCGACACCGTGCTGCGCCTGACCTTCGACAGCCCGCCCACGCTGGGTTCCTCCGGCACCATCCGCATCTTCCGCAAGTCCGACGATGCGCTGGTGGACGTGATCAAGACCACGGGCGAAAGCGATGAACTGGGCTATCCGGGCCAGGCGGCGATCCGCAAGGTCAACACCACGCCGGTCACGATCAGCGGCAACACCGTCACCATCAAGCCGCACAGCGGCAAGCTCGCCTACGGCACCGAATACTACGTGGCCATTGCCAACGGCGTGTTCAACGGCGCCACGCTGAACGGCACGGCCTTCGCCGGCATAGGCAAGCTGGGCGACTGGTCCTTCGCCACACGCGCCGCGCCACCCGCCGGGCCGGACCTCGTGGTCGGCGTCGACGGCGACTTCAATACCGTGCAGGGGGCGCTGAACTTCCTGATGCAGAACGTGGCCAAGGCCACGCCGGCCACCGTGACCATCAGGAACGGCAGCTACAACGAGCTGCTCTACCTGCGCGGCAAGGACAATGTGACCTTGCGCGGCGAGAGCCGCGATGGCGCAGTGATCCAGTACACCAACAACGATTCGCTGAACAGCGGCACCGGCGCCAGCCAGGCGCCGGGCGGCACGACCGCTGCCGGCGGGCGCGCCGTGTTCCTGGTCGAAGCGGCCGACCTGCTGTCCATCGAAACGCTCACGCTGCGCAATACCACGCTGCGTTCGTCCGGCATCTCGGCCCAGGCGGAAACGGTTTACTTCAATAACGACGCCGGCCGCCTGGTCGCGCGCGAGGCAAGCTTCTTCAGCGAGCAGGACACATTGAACCTGAAGGGCTGGTCCTGGTTCTACCGCAGCCTGGTGGCGGGCAATGTGGACTTCATCTGGGGCTCCAGCAAGGCCGCCCTGTTCGAGGAAAGCGAAATCCGTTCGGTGGGCGATACCTCCAGCGCCACCAGCGGCGGCTACGTGCTGCAGGCGCGCGTGGGCGCCGCCACGGACAAGGGCTACGTCTTCCTGAACAGCAGCCTGACCCACGGCCCCGGCCCCGGTCCGCTGCACGGCGACGTGCCGATCGGCGCTACCTACCTGGCGCGCAGCTCCGGCAGCAGCGCCGTGTGGGACAACATCGCCTTCATCAACTGCAGGATGGATAGCCACATCGCCGCCATCGGCTGGGCCGGCGCCGGCGTAAACGGCCAGCCGGCGCCGAATCCGGCCACGCCCAACGCCGCCAGCGGCTGGCGCGAATACGGCAGCACCGACTTCGCCGGCAACCCGCTGAACCTGTCCACGCGCACCAGTGGCTATCAGCTCAGCAGCTCCGACGTGGCCGCCGGCTTCGCCACCCGCGCCCAGATTTTCGCCGCCTTCAATAGCGGCGCCGGCTGGAATCCGTAAGCCCTTCCAGCGGCTGAGCTGCCGCGCTTGCGGCGCTCAGCCAATGGGAGCACACTACCCGATGCATGCACTCGAACGGAGGTTGCCATGGACGGGGTATTGCCAGATTCTAATCACCATGTCGCGCCGGGCGATATCCTGCTGCTCAGCAGCCGGGGGGCGCGCGGACGGGGCAGCCTGCTGGCGCAAGCGATCGAGCGCCGCGGCAGCAGCCGGTTCCGGCACATCGCCGTCGTGCTCAATGACCAGATGGTGGCTGAAGCGATGCCGCGCCACGGCGTCATGCTGCGCCACTGGCAGGACTTGATCGACCACGTGGACCTTTCCGCCAGCCGCGTGGCGCGCAACCGCAAGCTGGCGCGCGATCCCGACGCCGGCCCGCGCATCATGCAGCGCGCTAACCTCTTCTACAAGCAGCGCTATGACGTGCAAGCCCTGCTGCGTTCCGAAACGACGGACGGCGAATCGGCCTGCTGCCAGTTCGTCGGCGCCCTGTATGACGACCTGCAGGTCCATGTGAGTCCGGACGAGCCGCGCAGCGACTGGTCGCGCGTGATCGCCAGCCACACGCGCGATGGTGCCTGGCGCCAGTTCAAGCTGTCCGAATACGGCCTGGCCCAGCCCCAGCATCCGCTGGGCGCCAGCCTGTACCTGAATCACTTCGACGAGACTTTCAGCGCAAAAGTGCCACCGGCCCTGGTCCAGCATTTGCGGACCCAGCGCGCGGCCTGCCAGTTCGCCGCGCGCCAGCGTGAACTGGCGCTGGCCATTGCCGCCTTATGGCGCCAGCTGGAACCGCTGCGCGATACGCTGCGCGCCCTGTCGCCGGGCCATGAAGAAGAGACGCCGATCGGCGGCGGCGCGATGGACATGCAATGGCGCCGCCTGTTCTTCGGCTACCACCCCGGCCTGCCGGGCTTCCTGCACACCCAGGGCGAAGCCGGCGACCACCTGCCGCAGTTGAAGCGCTTTACCGCCGCGACGGGCGACGTACTGGCGCTGTCGCAGCTGCTGCATGGCGCGCTGGCCGTGTTCCAGGAATTGACGGTCACGGCCCACCAGCTGGCCTACCAGGGCAAGAGCGGCGTGCTGCAGATGGAAATGCTGTGCAGCCAGGGCGACCAGTTGCTGGCCTGCGGCGAGGCGCTGTGCGACGATGAACTGGAAGAAGAAGTGCTGATGCGGCTGCAGAATTATCCGGTGCTGCGTTCGGAACTGGATGACATGCCGGACGCCCAGGTCGCCGCGCTGGCCTCGTCCAGCCTGGTGGGACTCAGCGCGACCGATCTGCTGCGCCTGAAATGGGTGGCCGAACACCGTCCCGGCCTGCAGAAAAACCTGCCGCGCATGCGCGACATCCTGGAACTGCTGCGCTGACGCCGCCGCATCAGCAGCGGCGCGGCGCGCTCAGGCGCCGCCCGGCCGGCTGTCACCGGCCGCCTGCTCGGGTGCGCGCAATTCGGCAATCGTAACGGCGATGCGCTGCTTGCGCGCCTGCAGCGCCATCGTGCGCCCGCCGGCCATCTCGGCGGTCTTCAATGCCACTTCGTTCACGGCCATTTCCTCGTCCAGTTCGCTCAGCCGGGCACGCAGCTGCGGCAGGGTGGTGCTGTCCTCGTATAGCATGGCTAAATCTCCGCTGGCAGGTCTACCAACTCACTGTAGGATAAATCCGGCCGAATAAACTCTCCAATCTCCACATCTGATCCGGTCGAATCCGGACGGTTCTGAGCCTGTCTTTCCGCCGTGCAGCGGCGCAGAATGGCTGTAACGAGAAAGGATTTGCAAAATGGACACTACTACCGAGAAACGTTCTTTCGGCGCCACCATGCTGGCCGTCGCCTGGTCCTTCATCGGCCTGCGCCGCCGCAGTGACTACGAGCGCGATGTCGATGCGCTCAAGCCCGGCTATGTGATCGCGGCCGCCCTGTTGGGCGCTGCCGGCTTCGTGGGCGCGCTGATCACGGCCGTGCGCTTCGCCGTCAACTGAGCGCCCCCCTCGCCCACCTTGAACACGCCGACCACGCCGCTCAGGCGGTCGGCCTGATCCTTCAGCGATTCGGCCGCCGCGGCCGCCTCTTCCACCAGCGCGGCATTCTGCTGCGTCACGCTGTCCATCTCGGACACGGCGCGGTTGATCTGCTCGATCCCCTCGCTCTGCTCGCGCCCGGCCGCGGCAATCTGCTCCACCATAGCCGACACGCGCTGCACCGACGTCACCACTTCGTCCATCGTGCGCCCGGCCTTCTGCACCAGCTGGCTGCCGGAATCGACCTGCTGCACCGAGTCGCCGATCAGGTCCTTGATTTCGCGCGCCGCCGCCGCGCAGCGCTGGGCCAGCGTGCGCACCTCGCCCGCCACCACGGCAAAGCCGCGCCCCTGTTCGCCGGCGCGCGCCGCTTCCACGGCGGCGTTCAGGGCGAGGATATTGGTCTGGAAGGCAATGCCGTCGATGACGCCGATAATGTCCACGATCCTGCGCGAGGCATCGCTGATCGAGCCCATGGTCTGCACCACTTCGCCCACCACGGCGCCGCCCTGCTGCGCCACGCGCGAAGCTTCGGCCGCCAGCGCATTGGCCTGGCGCGCATGGCTGTCGTTCTCGCGCACCACGCTGGTCAGCTCCTCCATTGACGACGCCGTTTCTTCCAGCGCGCTGGCCTGCTGCTCGGTACGCGAGGACAGGTCCAGGTTGCCGCTGGCGATCTGGGAAGTGGCCGTGGCGATGGTATCGGTGCCGCGCCGCACTTCGGAGACGATGTCCAGCAGGCTGTCGCGCATGGTCTTCATGGCCGCCATCATGCTGGCGTTGTCGCCGTGGCGCGTGGCCACATCCACCGTCAGGTCGCCGGAAGCGATGCGGCCCGCGATTTCAGCGGCGTGGTCCGGCTCCCCGCCCAGCTGGCGCAGCAGGCGGCGCGCGATCAGCGTCGAGGCGGCAATGCCGGCCAGCAGCGCCAGCCCGCTCAGGGTCAGCATCAGGGCGCGCGCCGAGCGGTAGGCGGCGGCGGCCGCGGCGGCATCCTCGGCGTTGTGGCGCTTGATCAGGGCTGTGTCCTCATCCATCGCATCCTGCCAGGCCTGGGTGGCGGGGCCGGCCTGAGACATCAGCAGCGCCGTCGCTTCCGCATCCTTGTGCGCCAGCGCCAGCGCCACCATCCTGTCGGTCAGCGGACGGGCGGCCGCGCGCGCCGCATCGATGCGCTGGCGCAGTGCCAGGCCGTCCGCGCTGGTGGGCAGGCGATTCAGTTCGGCACTGGCGTGGTCATAGCTGGCGCGCGCGGCCGTCAGCTTCTCCAGCTCGCGCTGCATGGCCGGTACGTCGTCCAGCATGACGACGGTGCGCGTGACGCGCGCCACGATGTGCACGGCCTCGGACATGTCCTGCACCAGCCCCAGCTTGGCGACATTCAGCTGCACGATGCGCTCCAGCTGCGCATTGATATGGTGCATATAATATATTCCCAAGCCGGACACCGCCATCAGCAGTACCAGCACGGCCCCGAAGCCCAGCCCCAGGCGTGTTCCCACCTTCATCGCTTGCTTAGCCATACCCCCTCCCCGCATGTCGATCGGCAATACCGCGCCAATTCCATTAGAATCAGTCCAGTTTAAGCTACCCATCCCATAATCCAATGACTCTGCCCGTCGCCCTGAACCTCGCCCTATCCCTGGTCCTGCTTGGATTCCTGTACACCCAGCAACGACGCCACGCATCCTTTACCGTCCGCGTGTTTACCGCGCTGGGACTGGGCCTGGCGCTGGGTGCAGGCTTGCAAGCCACTTACGGCGCGGCCAGCGCAGAAGTGAAGCTGACCGGCGATTACCTGGACATCGTCGGCAGCGGTTATGTGAAGCTGCTGCAGATGATCGTGATGCCGCTGATCATGGTGTCGATCGTGTCCGCCATCCTCAAGCTGCGCAACGCGAGCTCGCTGGGCAAGATCAGCGCCCTGACCATCGGCACGCTGATGGTGACGACGGTGATTGCCGCGTCCATCGGCATCGCGATGGCCAAGCTGTTCGGGCTGAGCGCGATCGGCCTCGCCTCCAACGCGGCGGAAGTGGCGCGCGGCGCTTACCTGGAAGGCAAGCTGGCCGATGCCAAGGCCATCAACCTGCCCAGCATGGTGCTGAGCTTTATTCCGGCCAATCCCTTCCTCGACCTGACGGGTGCGCGCAAGACGTCCACCATCGCGGTCGTCATCTTCTCCGTCTTCATCGGCATCGCCGCCATCGGCATCGCAGACAAGAAGCCCGAACACTTCACCTACTTCGACACGGCCGTGCACGTGGCGCACAGCATCGTGATGCGCATCGTGACGCTGGTGCTGCGCCTGACGCCCTATGGCGTGTTCGCGCTGATGGCGCAGGTGGTAGCAACGTCCAGCTATCGCGACATCCTCAACCTGATCGGCTTCGTGGCCGCCTCGTATTCGGCGCTGCTGCTGATGTTCCTGGTGCACCTGGCCATCGTCGCGGGCGCCGGCCTGAACCCCGTGCGCTTCGCGAAGAAGATCCTGCCGGTGCTGACGTTCGCCTTCACCTCGCGCAGCAGCGCGGGCGCCATTCCGATGAATGTGCGCACCCAGACTTACCGCCTCGGCACTTCGGAAGGCATCGCCAACTTCAGCGCCTCGTTCGGCGCCACCATCGGGCAGAACGGCTGCGCCGGCATTTACCCGGCCATGCTGGCCGTGATGATCGCGCCCACCGTCGGCATCGATCCCTGGAGCGCCAGCTTCATCGCGCCGCTGCTGGCGATCGTGATGCTGGGCTCGGTGGGCGTGGCGGGCGTGGGCGGCGGCGCCACGTTTGCGGCGCTGATCGTGCTGTCCTCGCTCAACCTGCCGGTGGCGCTGGCAGGCTTGCTGATTTCCATCGAACCGCTGATCGACATGGGCCGCACCGCGCTCAACGTCAGCGGCGCCATCACGGCGGGCACGCTGACCAGCCGCGTGATGGGCGAGACCAATATGGAAATCTTCAACAGCGATGCCGAGTTGCGCGCCGATAGCGAGAACATGGCCGCCTGAGACCGGCGCGCACGCCACGCGCTAGCGACGCGCCCCCATTTTGGTGAATCGTCTACCATGTGCCCCATCAGGTTCAGGATGGATGGACGATGGAACAGAAATGGCCCCAACGAATCTGGCTGGTCCGTCACGGGCAAAGCGCCGGCAATGTGGCGCGTGACGCGGCGGAAGCAGCCTCCGAACTGCTGATCGATATCGCCGAGCGCGATGTGGACGTGCCCCTGTCCGAGCTGGGCATGCGCCAGGCCGAGGCGCTGTCGCAATGGTTCTGCGACCTGCCGCCCGCAGCGCGCCCCACCGTCGTGCTGTATTCCCCCTATCTGCGCGCGCTCAGCACCGCCGAGGTCGTGGTGCAAAAGCTGGGCCGCGACGGCCTGGTGGCCGTGGTCGCCGATGAGCGCCTGCGCGAAAAGGAATTCGGCATCACGGACCGCCTGACGCCGCTGGGCATTGCGGAAAGGCATCCGGAACTGGCGGCCCAGCGCAAGCACGTGGGCAAGTTCTACTTCCGCCCGCCGGGTGGCGAAAGCTGGTGCGACGTGATCCTGCGCCTGCGCAGCGTGCTGGACACCATCACCCGCGAGTACCGCAAAGAAAGCGTGCTGATCGTGGGCCACCAGGTCATCGTCAACTGCTTCCGCTACCTGTTCGAACGGCTGGACGAAGCGGCCATCCTCGCCATCGACCGCGCCGAAGACGTGCCCAACTGCGGCATCACCGCTTATGAATTCGACCCCGGCGTGGGCAAGAACGGCAAGCTGGTGCTGCGCGGGGCCAATATCGTGGCGCCGCTGAAGGACAGCGGCACGCCCGTCACCGACAAGCCGGATATCCCGGCCGCTCCCAAACCATAAGGACCTGCCATGCAAGCGGACGACATCACTGCCGCCTTCCTGCGCGAATGGCCCCTG
>DASWYX010000510.1:0-2326 GCA_036404755.1 Pseudoduganella sp. | reverse complement strand
GGATGGCGCGCCAGGAGGTGCAGGCAAGCGCTCCTTATCGATCAAGGTCGAAATCGCGCTCACGCCGGCGGCCAGCCCGCCGTAATAATCCCCCTGCCGGAAATGCGGCGCAATCACATCCTGCAAAACGCGTTTGGACTGCGCGTCGGTGAGCGAGCCCTGGACGCCGCGGCCAGCCTCGATGCGCAGCCGGCGCAGGGAGGAAGGATTGTCCTTGGCAACCAGCAAAAGCACGCCATCGTCCACGCCCTTGCGTCCCAGCTTCCAGGCTTCGGCCACGCGAATGCCGTATTGCTCAATGGCTTCCGGCGCGGTGGACGGCACGAGCAGCACCGCGATCTGGCTGCCCGAACGCGCCTCATAGTCGCGCAGCACGCCTTCGAGTGCGTTGCGCTGCTGCGCAGTCAGCATGCCCGCCTGGTCGGTCACGCGGGCAGTGTAGGCCGGCACGGGGACAAAGCCATCCGCCGCGCGGGCGGTAGTCACGATCAACAGCAGCAGGAGCACCGCCGCTATCGCCAGCAGGATGCGCGCCAGGGGAGAACGGGGCAGGAAGCCGCCACCGCGGAAGGATGCCAGCACCTGCGCGCGGCGCGTGCGCCGCCAGACGCTGCGGTCGCGGCGGGCCGCATCGCGGTCCATCAGGGGATCACTCCACTCCTCATCCTCGCGCATGCTCGTCTTGCCCCCACCGCGCACGTGCCGGCCGCCGCGACGCGCTCCGCGGCCCTCGCGGTCATCGCCACCCGGGTCGCCGGGAGAGGGGGAATCAGGAGAAGTGGCCAAGAGCGGACCTCCTTACTTACTTCTTGCCGAAATCCACAGACGGCGCAGTCGAGATGGACTTTTCATTCTCGACCTGGAAGCTCGGCTTGACCTCATAGCCGAACATCTTGGCCGTGAGATTGGTAGGGAAGCGGCGCGCCAGGGTGTTGAAGTCCTGGACCGCAGCAATATAGCGCTGGCGCGCCACGGTAATGCGATTTTCCGTTCCTTCCAGCTGCGATTGCAGATCTCGGAAGCTGGTATCGGCCTTCAGGTCCGGATAGCGTTCGGACACCGCCATCAGCCGCGACAGAGCGGACGTCAGCTCGCCCTGCGCCTGCTGGAATTTCTGGAACGCGGCGGGATTGTTGAGGACCTCGGGCGTCACTTGAATGCTGGTCGCCTGGGCGCGCGCCTTGGTGACCGCCTCCAGCGTTTCGCGCTCGTGCGAGGCATAGCCCTTGACCGTGTTGACGAGATTCGGAATCAGGTCGGCGCGGCGCTGGTACTGGTTCACCACCTCGCCCCAGGCAGCCTTCACCGACTCGTCCTTGCCCTGGAATTCGTTATAGCCACAACCGGAGAGTGCTGCCGCCAGCAAGGCTGCAGCCAGCCACTGAAAGGTACGCATAGTCGCTCCCGAAGACGTATTATCGAAATATACACGCAAGCGCCGCCCCGCTTGGTGCGGTGAGACACACAGCGCGGCAGCTATAATGTAGGGTTTGCGTACAAAAGATTAAAGGGGTTTGCCGTGACATTTATCCAGAAATTGACCGCCGCGTGGGAAGGCAACAACTCGCTCCTGTGCGTCGGCCTCGATCCCGACATTGCCCGCCTGCCGGCCCAGTTCCAGCAGGATCCGAACGGGATCTACAAGTTCTGCACGGAGATCATCGATGCCACCGCCGACCTGGCATGCGCCTTTAAGCCGCAGATCGCCTATTTTGCCGCCCTGAGCGCCGAGCGCCAGCTGCAAGACATCTGCGCCTATGTACGCGCGAATTATCCGCATATTCCGCTGATCCTGGATTCCAAGCGCGGCGATATCGGCGCCACCGCGAAACAGTACGCGCGAGAGGCCTATGACCGCTACGGCGCGGACGCGGTGACCGTCAGCCCGTATATGGGTTCCGACTCGGTTGAGCCCTATATGGAGTGGACGGACCGCGGCGTGATCGGGTTGTGCCGCACGTCGAACCCCGGCGGCTCGGACTTGCAGTTCCTACAGGTGGACGGCAAGCCGCTGTACCAGCACGTGGCGCGCCTGGTGGCCGAGAAGTGGAACGCGAATGGCCAGTGCGCTTTGGTCGTCGGCGCGACTTTCCCTGAAGAGCTGGCGCAGGTGCGCGCGATCGTGGGCGACATGCCGCTGCTGGTGCCGGGTGTCGGCGCGCAGGGCGGGGATGTCGAGGCGACCGTTACGTCGGGCCGCACGGCCAATGGGACGGGGATGATGATCAATTCGTCGCGGGCGATTCTTTATGCACCGCAGCAGGCGGGCGAGGATTTCGCCGCCGCCGCGCGCCGCGTGGCGATGGAGACGCGCGACGCGATCAAC
>DASWYX010000509.1:0-4628 GCA_036404755.1 Pseudoduganella sp. | reverse complement strand
TGTCGCCGGTGTAGGTGAGCTGGAATTCCTGGCTGTCCTGCTTGTCCCGGTAGATGGCCGGCGCTTCGAACAGCGGGGTTTCCAGCGAGTCGAAGTCGATCGGCGCGATCGATTCCGAGGAGCGGTGGGCCGTGATCGACTTGAAGGCCAGCACCGGCGAGATGTTGTATTCGACCAGCAGGGAGGCGCCCTTGGTGATGACGGACTGCTCGCGGCCATTGACCTTGTACAGGTTGGCGCGCGTATCGTAGTCGCCTGCCAGCGGCTGGATATTGCCCGGCGCCGGGCCTGGCGTCAGGCGGTAGCCCTGCTTGGGCTGGGAGTCGTCTTCCGTGCGGTCGGCGGAGAGGCGCACGAACAGGTCGGCGTTGGGCGAGAATTCGGCCGTGATGCGGCCGGCCTTCACATCCTTGTCGTAGTTCTCGCGGCCATTCAGCACATTCTTGCCGAAGCCGTCGCGGTTGAAGGTGGCCAGCGTGGCGCCGATTCGGAAGGAGTCGGACACCGGCGTGCTGGCTTTCACCACCAGGTCGCGCGTGCTGTAGTTGCCGAAGGTGAGCTTGGCGTCGAGGGTTGGCTTGCTGGAGAGCTTGCGCGTCACATACTTCACCGCGCCGCCAATCGTGTTGCGACCGTACAACGTGCCCTGCGGGCCGCGCAGCACTTCGATGCGTTCCAGGTCGTAAATATCGGTCAGCGCGCCTTGCGGACGGGCGAGGTAGACATCGTCCAGGTAAATGCCCACGCCCTGTTCATAGCCGGCCACCGGGTCTTGCTGGCCGATGCCGCGGATGAAGGCGGTCAGCGTGGTGTTGGTGCCGCGCGAAGCCTTCAGCGTGGTGTTGGGGACGATGTCGGTCAGCGCCGTGATATCGGGCAGGGCCAGCTTCTCCAGCTGCGCGCCGGAGAGCGCGGTCACCGAGCCCGGTACGTCCTGGATCAGTTCCTCGCGGCGGCGCGCGGTCACGATCACCCTGTCGATATCGCCGGTGGCCGCTTCGCCGGCCGTGGCCTGGGCGTGCGCCAGGCCCGTGTAAAAGCCGGGCAGGGCCATCATCACGACGGCAACGGAACGCTTCAGCACGAACTTCCGATTCTGCATCAAAGTCTCCTATGGTTGTTTTCCGGCGAGTGTGCACCGTTTGACAATCCAGTTAAAGACGTTGGCATGCACGAACGTTGTGCAAAATTGCACAGCGACGCCGCACGCGGGCGGCGCCGCGCACAGCGCATCAGTAAATGCGCTTGTACCAGGGGTGGGGCGGGTCCAGCAGCTGGTAGTCAGCCGCCAGCGCATCGGTTTCATCAAGCGCGCGGTCGATGCCCAGGACGCCGAACAGCGACAGGCTTTCGTGGAAGAGGTTGAGCACGCGCGCCCGCAGCAGCGGACCGAAAGCGGGCATGGCGCGCTGGCAGGCGATCATCTGGAACTCGTTGAAGGAAGCGTCCGTCACCAGGTTGTACTGCGCCCAGCTGATGCGGCAGCGCATGGCCGGCAGCAGCACGGCGCGGCCATCGTGGATGGTGAAATAGCCGGACAGATCGCCCTTGCCGCCCGCCTGCACATAATGCTGCTGCGCCGCGGCCAGCGCCTCCATCGGCAGCGAGGCATCGGCCGCCTCGTCCAGCAGTTCGTCGCTGGACACGGTCGCATGGATCTCGGTGCGCGCCAGCAGTCCCAGTTCATGCAGGATGATGGCCAGCGTCCACGCCTGGCCCGCGCCCGCGCAATCGGCCAGCCACACGCGGGGCAGGGCGGTGGCGCACAGGCTGGCCTGCGCCGCCTCGCGCATCAGGATGGCTTCATGCGGATCGTCAAACAGCCCGCCCGGCGCGACGGAAAGGCTGCGCAGCAGATCGCTGCAGGTGGCCGGGTCGTGCAGCACCCGGTCCTGCAGCTGGGACAGCGTGGCCAGCTTGCGCTGCTGCATCAGGTTATACAGCTTGCGCTTGAGCTGAGTGCGTTCATGCAGCCGGAAGTCGTGCCCATAGCGCCGCACCAGGCCTTCCAGCAGCAGTTCCAGTTCCAGCTCTTCCAGTTCGGGCGCGGTGCTGCGCCGCAGCCGGTCTGTCGCTCCCATGTCCCTCCCGCCGTCCATCCAGCTCAATGCAACCAGACGCGCATCAGCGACAGCAGCTGTGCCACGTCCACCGGCTTGGTAATGTAGTCCGATGCGCCCGCCGCAATACACTTGTCGCGGTCGCCCTTCATGGCTTTTGCCGTCAGCGTGATGATGGGCAGCGAACGGAACTTCGGAATGCGCCGGATGGCGCGCATCGTGTCGTAGCCGTCCATCTCCGGCATCATGATGTCCATCAGCACGATCTCGATCGAGGGATCGCGCTCCAGCACCTCGATGCCGTCACGCCCGTTTTCGGCGAACGAAACCTGCATCTTCTGGCGCTCCAGCAGCGTGGACAGGGCAAAGATATTGCGCAGGTCATCGTCGACGATCAGCACCTTGCGTCCCGCCAGGCCGGCATCGGCCGCGTGCACTTCTTCCAGCATGCGGCGCTGCGCTTCCGGCAGGTTGGCCTGCGAGCGGTGCAGGAACAGCGCCGTTTCATCCAGCAGGCGCTCCGGTGAACGGGCATCCTTCATCACGATGGTCTTGGCAAAGCGTTTCAGCTTGGTCACTTCCTTGCGGTTCAAGTCCTTCGCCGTATTGATCACGACCGGCAGGTCGCGCAGCTTCTGATCCTTGCCGATGGTGTCCAGCAGGTCGAAGCCGCTGATGTCCGGCAGCGTCAGGTCCAGCACCATGCAGTCGAAGCGCGTGTTGTGCAGCGCGGCCAGCGCCTCTTCGCCGGTGCCCACGGCCGTGATGTCCACGTCCGAGTCGCCGATCAGCTTGATGATGGATTCGCGCTGCGCTTCCTCGTCATCGACCACCAGCAGGCTACGCTTGCCGCCCATCAGGAAGCGCTGGATGCGCGTGAACTCTTCGTTCAGCGCTTCCTTGCTGACCGGCTTGTTCAGGTAGGAGATGGCGCCGCAACGCAGCGCACGCTCGCGTTCGCGCGAGGCCGACATCACATGCACCGGGATGTGGCGCGTGCTCGGATCGCGTTTCAGGCGGTCCAGCACCGTGAAGCCGTCGATGTCCGGCAGGTCCAGGTCGAGCAGGATGGCGGACGGCAGGTAGTCGCGCGCCAGGCTCAGCGCCGAATCGCCCTGGTGGGTCACGATGCCCTTGAAGTTCTTCTCGCGGGCAAAGTCCAGCACGATCTTGGCGAAGCGCTCGTCGTCCTCGATGATCAGCACCGAAGGATCGCCTGGCGTCGTGATGTTGCGGTCGTCCAGCGTGGTGCCGTAGGGCTCTTCCACTTCCACATAGCCGACCGCGGGTGCCGCTTCCGCTTCCGCCGGCGCCGAATAGATCACCTTGGGCGGCTGCGGCAGGGCAGGTGGTCGCTGCGTTTGCTGGCGGCTGGTCTCGTAATAGACGAAGCCGGAACGGTTATACGGCAGGAACAGCGTGAACGTCGAACCGCTGCCCACCACCGATTCCACGCGGATCTCGCCGCCCAGTAGGCGGGCCAGTTCGCGCGAGATCGACAGGCCCAGGCCCGTGCCGCCGTATTTGCGGGCGGTGGAACCGTCGGCCTGCTGGAACGCTTCGAAGATCAGCTGCAGCTTGTCGGAGGCGATACCCACGCCCGTGTCGCTGACGGCGAAGGACAATACGGCATCGGCGTGCGCCAGGTTCGGGTGATCGCTGCTCCAGCCGGTGGTCACCATGCCGATGACCAGGGAAACCTGGCCGTGGTTGGTGAACTTGAACGCGTTGGACAGCAGGTTTTTCAGCACCTGCTGCAAGCGCGTCACGTCCGTCATCAGGGAGGTCGGCAGGTTTTCGCCCAGGTCCACCGTGAAGCCCAGGTGCTTGGCTTCGGCCATGTGGCGGAAGGTGCGGTCCACATAGCTGCGCAGGTTGGCGAAGCGGTACTCGGACACGTCCAGCGTAACGGTACCGGATTCGATCTTGGACAGGTCCAGGATGTCGTTGATCAGCGTCAGCAGGTCGGAGCCCGAACCGTGGATGGTCTTCGCGAATTCCACCTGCTTGGAGGACAGGTTGCCCTCCGGATTGTCGCCCAGCTGCTGCGCCAAAATCAGCAGGGAGTTCAGCGGCGTGCGCAGCTCGTGCGACATATTCGCCAGGAACTCGGACTTGTACTTGGAGGACAGGGCCAGCTGGGTCGCTTTTTCTTCCAGTGCCAGTTTTGCCTGCTCCACTTCGCGGTTCTTGCGTTCCACCTCGATGTTCTGCTCGGACAGCAGGCGCGCCTTCTCCGCCAGTTCCTGGTTGGTCTGCTGCAGTTCCTGCGCCAGCGACTGGGACTGGGTCAGCAGCGATTCGGTACGGCTGTTCGCCTCGATGGTGTTCAGCACCACGCCGATCGATTCCATCAGCTGGTCGAGGAAGGACAGGTGGGTTTCCGTGAAGCGGTCCAGCGATGCGATCTCGATCACCGCCTTCACCTGCTGTTCGAACAGGATAGGCAGCACCACGATATTGGTTGGCGGTGCGGCGCCCAGGCCGGAGCTCACCACGATATAGTCACGCGGCACGTCGGTCAGCCAGATGCGCACCTTTTCCAAAGCGCACTGGCCCACCAGGCCT
>DASWYX010000508.1:0-1506 GCA_036404755.1 Pseudoduganella sp. | reverse complement strand
CACGCCTGCCTCCATAGCATCGTGCAGCGCCGCCAGGTGGCGCTGCACGTAGTCGATGCGCGCCGCATCCGGCACCGAGCCGTTAATCACCTTGTCCGGATTGGCCATGCCGTTTTCCGTGATGAAGATCGGCGGCAGCTCGTATTCGCCTTTCAGCTTGACCAGCAGCTCGGTCAGGCCTTGCGGATAGATTTCCCAGCCCATGTCGGTGAAGCCCAGCTTTCCCTCAGGCTTGCGCGGCGGATCTTCGGCGCTGCAGTAGGCGCGGAAGTAATAGTTCACGCCGAGGAAGTCGAGCGGACCCTGGATGATCTCCATGTCGCCCGCCTCGACCACGGGCGCGTTGGCGCCGTGGCCTTTCAGCGCGTATGCCGGATAGCGGCCCTTGAATATCGGTTCCATGAACCACTGCACCGAGCGGGCATATTCCCATTCCGCCAGGTCGCGGTCGGCCTGGCTATCGGTGGCCGGGTCCGCGGTCCACTGGTTCAGCACGATGCCCAGCTGGCAGGAGGCATTCACGGCGCGCATCGCACGCATTGCCAGGCCGTGGGACAGCAGCAGGTGATGCGATACCTGCACCGACTGCTTGACGTCCGCCACGCCGGGGGCGAACTGCGCGTTGCCGTAGCCGAGATTGGCCGTGCACCAGGGCTCGTTATGCGTTGCAATCGTTTTCACGCGATCGCCAAAGCGGCGCGCGACTTCGGCGGCGTATTCGGCAAAGTGATAAGCGGTTTCGCGGTTCAGCCAGCCGCCTTCATCCTGCAGGCCCTGGGGCAGGTCCCAATGGTAGAGCGTGACGTGGGCATCGATATTTTTTGCCGCCAGTTCGTCCAGCAGGTTCGAGTAGAAGGTCCAGCCGGCTTCGTTCCAGTCGCCCTTGCCCTGCGGCTGCACGCGCGACCAGGCCATCGAGAAACGGTAGGCGTCCACGCCCAGGCCCGCCATGAGGCCGACGTCTTCCTGGTAGCGGTGGTAGTGGTCGCAGGCGATATCGCCGTTGCTGCCGTCGATGATGCGGCCGGGCGTGTGGCTGAACGTGTCCCAGATGGAGGGGCCCTTGCCGTCGGCTTGGGAGGCGCCTTCGATCTGGAAGGCGCTGGTCGCGACTCCCCAGGTAAAGGAGGAGGGGAATGGCTTGTGCTCGGTCATAGGATTCCTGAAAACGATTTCACGACTGTCCGACCATTAGACCCGATGGCTATGGCTGTGTCAATCTTTTAGGCAGTGGGGGATGTGCGGGACGGGCGTCCCGCACGGGGGAGGGGATCAGCCGCGATATTTGTCGAAGTTGGCTTCGTAGTCGGCGATGTTGTCGTCGAGCATCTTGGTGAATTGCTCGATGAAGTATTCCTTCGCTTCGTTTTTCTTGTCCTGGAAGGCTTCCTTGTTGCCATTGGCGCGGGCGACCAGGTAGGTGTTGTAGCGCGCGGCTGCGAACAGCAGGCTGGCGCCGATCATCTGGAAGCGCTCCTGGTTGTTCTTTTCCAGCTCGTTGGCCTG
>DASWYX010000507.1:0-23685 GCA_036404755.1 Pseudoduganella sp. | reverse complement strand
GTGGGTGCGCATGGCGGCGCGGGCCGCTTCCGCATCCCTGCGCACGATGGCCTGGCAAATATCCTCGTGTTCACGGTGCACGCGCTGCAGATAGGCGTTGGGATCGTCATGCACCAGTTGGGCGGAATTGACACGGGCGCGCGGGATGATCGCGCTGCCGAGATCGCTCAGGATGTCGACAAAATAACGGTTGCCGGTGGACTGGGCGATCAGCAGGTGGAATTGCTTGTCCACCTCGACCGGATTGCCCTCTTCCTGCATGCGCTTCAGCAGGGCCGACAGGGTAGCCGCCTGGTCGTCGCTGCGGCGGCTGGCGGCCAGCCAGGCCGCTTCCGTTTCCAGGGAAATACGCAGTTCCAGGATGGCCAGCACGTCTTCCAGCGTGCTGATGGTGATGCGCATATTGCCGCTCGGCGGTTCCAGCACGAACGTACCGACGCCGTGGCGGGTTTCCACCAGGCCCGCCGCCTGCAAGTGCGAAATCGCTTCGCGCACCACGGTGCGGGACACGCCATGGTGCTGCATGATCAGCGATTCCGTCGGCAGCTTCTCGCCCGGCTTCAGCGCGCCGCTCTGGATATTGGCGGTGATGGCCTCGACCACGCCCTGGGCCAGGTTGCGGTGCTTCTTGCGGACAGGAGCTGCGGTTTCGTTCATCATCGCGTGCTTTCGTTGGGAAAGCACATAGTATACCACTGTTGTACGACGACTATTTCTTCAGCCCAGCGCAGGGGTCCTGGCGCTTTTGTACGTCCAGTTTCCGCACTTCATCGAAAGGCAGGCGCATCTGGTCCGGCTCGACAAAGCCGATGGCGCGCACGTTCAGCTTCGGCTCGACCGCATTCAGCCAGCGCGGCACGCCGATGTCTTTCCGCACATGGCCGTTGCCGGCGATCAGCACGACATCGCGCGGCTGCTGCTCACGGATCAGCTTGGCCATCCAGATGTCGCGCGCGACCTGGGCTTCGACCATGCCGGGCACCATCATGTCCGGCAGCATGTCGCAGTGGCCTTCCCGGATTTCGCGTTCCTGGGCCTTGCGCAGCTCCGCGGGCAAAGGCTTGTCCAGCTTATAGGCGGACACCGTGGCCGCATCAAAGCTGGACGCAACGCCGTCGCGCACGACGCGCGAGGCTTCGCTGCGCGAGAGGTTGGCGGCGATCAGCGGCAGGTGGTTGTCCAGCGCCAGCTGGATCACCGGATGGTAGAGCTGCCAGTTCCAGCCCGGGCCGCTCATTACCTTGATCAGGCAGGAAGCGTCCAGGCAGCCCTTCTGCGCCGATTCCAGGCGCTCCTGCTTTTCGCGATCGAATTGCTCCATGGCGATGACGGGACGCCAGCCCGCCTCCACGCGGCGCTTCAATTCATCGAAGCGCAACTTGTGGCCCTGGGCGTTGTCATGCACTTCGCCCAGCAGCAGCACTTGCGGATTGGCGGGCGCGGCGGCCACGGGCGGCAAGTCGCTCTGGGACTTCTTGCTGAAGAAACTGCAGCCGGCCAGCGCAACGCCGGCCAGCAGAATGGTGAAACGCTTCATCGATCAGACGGGTGAGTGAACGAACACTTAGTCTAACCGATGTGCCGGTCAGAAAGCTTTCGCCAGCAGCGCGTGGATTTCGGCCGCGATTTCGTCCACATGCGTCTCCAGTGCGAAGTGACCGGTATCGAGCAGCTTCACGACCGCATTCGGATTGTCGCGGCGATACGCTTCGGCGCCCGGCGGAATGAAGAAGGGATCGTGCTTGCCCCAGATCGCCAGCGTCGGCACTTGCGCGTCGCGGAAGAACTTCTGGAACGCCGGGTACAGCTCGAGGTTGTTGCGGTAGTCATAGAACAGGCCGAGCTGGATTTGCGCATTGCCTGGACGGGTCATCAGGTAATAGTCCAGGTAGTAGGCTTCCGGCGCCACGCTGGACGGGTCGGTCACGCCGTGCGTGTATTGCCACTTGGTCGCATCCAGGGTCAGGAAACCGCGGATGGCGTCGAAGTTTTCCCCGGTTGGATCGGCCCACAGCTTGCGCAGCGGCGCCCATGCGTCGCTCAGGCCCTCCAGGTACGCATTGCCATTCTGCGAGATCAGGGCCGTCACGCGCTCCGGATGGGCGGCCGCCAGGCGGAAACCGGTCGGGGCGCCGTAGTCGAACACGTACAGCGCATATTTCTCCAGCTTCAGGGCCTGCACGAAAGCTTCCATGGTCGCGGCCAGGCTGTCGAAGGTGTACTGGTAGTTGCGTTCGGACGGCACCTCCGTGAAGCCGAAGCCGGGCAGGTCGGGGGCGATCACGCGGTATTGGGTGGCCAGCCGGGGAATCAGCTCGCGGAACATATGGGACGAGGTCGGGAAACCGTGCAGCAGCAGGACCACAGGCGCATCGGCGGCGCCGGCCTCGCGGTAAAACACATTGACGCCATCGGCCTGGATCGTATTGAAGTTCATGTTGTAACCCCTTAAATGTGTTGTTGATGGTTAGCATATTACGCCAGTGTCGTAACTTGTCAAGCCGTTTTTTGATGGTTACAATGATCCCAGGAGGATGTTATGAGCGAGTTCTACGGCGACCACCCGGCACTGGACCTGATGAATACCGTGATGCAGGTCAACGGTAGCCCGGTCGACAGCTGGCAAAGCGATGCGGATGTAATGCAGTGGCTGGCGGAAGCCGGCTTCCCCGCGGCAGCAAGCGCGCCGCCCGGCTTGCTGGACGCGGCCCGGAGGCTGCGGGAAACCGTGCGCGGCCTGGTCCAGGCGCGCAAGCACGGCGGAAAACTGGATGTGGCGCCGCTGAACGCGCTGCTGGCGCAGGCGCAGCGGCGGCTGGAGCTGACGCAGCTGCCGGATGGCAGCGTGAAAGTGCAAACGCTTTATGCGGCGGACACGCCCGAACGCCTGCTCGCGCCGCTGGCCGAGTCCGCCGCGCAACTGCTGGCCGAAGCCGATTTCAATCTGGTCCGCAAGTGCGAGGATGAGCAGTGCACTTTATGGTTCCTCGACCGCACGAAATCGCACCGCCGCCGCTGGTGCAGCATGGCGCTGTGCGGCAACCGCAACAAGGTGGCGCAATTCCGCCAGCGGCAGAAAGCCTAAAGGCCGCAGACGCTGTGGATATTGGAGAACGCCACGCCGCCGGCCAGGGCGCGGCCGACACAGCTGACTTTCTGCAATCCGTGCTCCGACAGCGCGATGGCGCCGACGATAAAAACGATGATCACGGCACCCAGGATCAGGGCGCCGCGCCAGGTGTCATTGATTCTCATGTTCAGGTAAAACTGTAGTCGAGCGAATAGAAGTGTTTGCCGTCTTCAATTCGCACATCCATTTTACCTCGCAAGCCCCTCAGCCCGTCAGTGCCAGAGTCGGGCACGATAATGATGCGCAAGCCATCGAACTCGCCGCCCATCACCCCCTGGTGCTGCAGGGCGAAGCTGCCGTGGCGCCCTTCCAGCGTACCCGTCACTTTTTCGATCGCCACATACACGGCCGATGTCGGCACGCTGCTGCGGTAGCTGAGGAATTCGCCATAGCCTTCGGCCTCGAGCAGGCCGTGGTAGCGCTTGTCCAGGGTCATGCGGCCGATGCCGCTGCCTTCGGTCAGCAGGGCGTTGGGGGCGGGCAGCAGCCTGACTTCGAATTCTCCGCTTGCGACGGGCATCTTTTTCTCCTTAGGCGGACTGGCTGGTGGCCAGCGCGTGCAGTTTATTGATCGTTGTCCAGTTGCGTGTGGTGACGGCATCGCCGACCGCCTTGCCCATTGCCGCCGCGGCGCGGCTGGCCAGGATACCGTCCGCGCACCAGATGTAGGCGGCCCAGCGGCCCAGGGCGAAGGCTTCCGGTTTCCATTCCTGGTGCGCCAGCGGTTCCAGCTTGGCGCGGTCGGCAGGATTGTTCAGCACGGCGACCAGCAGACGCGAGTGATCATCGGCCATCTCGCACAGGGTATTGTCTTCGACCACGCCATCCAGCTGTTCGGCATCCAGCACGGTCACGCGCGCCGGCACGCCCAGCCGCATCACGAGGCCTTCTTCGATGCGGGCGGCGGACTGGCTCGCATCCTTGCTATTGCAGTCGAATACCACGTTGCCGCTGTTCAGCAAAGTGCGCACATTGGCAAAGCCTATTTCAGTCAGCAGCTTGCGCAAATCAGCCATGGCGATGCGCTTGGCGCGGCCGACGTTAATTCCGCGCAGCAGCGCGATCTGGCGGCGTGTACTCATCCTCTACCTCCTCTGCTGGGCGAAGAATGCGGCAAACATCGGGTCGGCGGCGCTCGCATCACGCATGCAGGCGGGCGTCGGGATGCGGTTCATCGTTGTCGCTGTCGCCCGGCGTCACGCGCGGAATGCGCAGCGTGAACGTGGCGCCGTGACCGGGTTCGCTGTCCACCGTGATGTTGCCGGCGAACTGTTTGACGATCAGGTTGAACACGATGTTCAGGCCCAGGCCGGTGCCGCCCTGGCCGCGGCGCGTGGTCACGAAGGGGTCGAATACCTTGTCCAGCATCTCGGCGGGAATGCCCTTGCCATTGTCGGCCACCTGCATTTCGACCCAGTCGCCCTCCTCCCGGGCGCGGATTTCGATTATGCCCGTGCCGTCCGGCTCGAAGGCGTGCTCGACGCAGTTGAGAGTGAGATTGGTGATGACCTGGGCCAGGGCACCGGGGTAGCTGTCCAGGACAATATCATCCGGGCAGGTGATCTGGACGGCGATGTGGGTCTTCTTCAGCTTGGGCTGCAGGCTGGACACCACTTCGCCGATATATTCATGCAGCTCGAAGCGGCGGCGCGCTTCGCTGACCTGGTCCACCGCGATCTGCTTGAAGCTGTGGATCAGGTGCGCGGCGCGGTAGGCATTGTTCATGATCAGGCGCGCGCTCTCGCCGGCCGTGTCCACATAGCGCTGGATTTCGGACTTTTTCACGCTGCCGCTGGCCATGGCCGCGTTCACCCCTTCCGTCGCTTCCATCAGCACCGAGGCGCTGGTCAGCGCGATGCCGACCGGCGTGTTGATCTCGTGCGCCACACCCGCCACCAGGGACCCCAGCGAGGCCAGGCGCTCGGCCTGCAGCAGCGATTCCTGGGTGCGCTGCAGGTCATCCAGCGCCTTGGCCGTTTCCTGCGCCGAACGGCGCGCCGCGTCTTCCGCTTCGCGCGTGCGCAGGATGATCGATTTCACGCGGCGCTGGATGGCGTTGAAGCCGCGGATCACGTCGCCCAGTTCATCGCGCCGCTTTTCCGGCAACTCTTCCACTTCATCGCTGCCGCGCGTGGCCAGTTCGAACAGGCCGTCGCGCAGCTTCTTCAGCGGGTCGAACACGATGCGCAGGCTCAGGGCCAGGGCCACGACGAGGATGATGTCCAGCATCAGCACTTCAATGACCTTGCGCCGCACCTCGGCCGCCAGCGTGGCATCGATCTGGGCGCGGCTGAAATTGACGACCACGCGGCCCACGATCACAGGCTTGAGCGCGCTGCCGGCGGCGCCCGCGTCGCGGTAAGCCAGGTCGGCCACCACGGGGCTGCCGGAGATCTGCGCCTCGGCCTCGATCGGCACGATGCTGCCGTCTTCCTGGCGGCGCTTACCGGAGAACAGGCCCACCGAAGTGTCATAGACACGGATGGCCACCAGCTCGGGCGGCAGCATTTCGGCGGCAACGATATTATCGACCTTTGCCTTGTCGAGGTCCCACAGGGCGGAGGGAAGGCTGGTCTGGAGGCGGGACAGCACCCCTTCGCGCAGGCGCTGGTTGCTGACTTCAAGTTCGTGGCCGAGGCTGTATTGCGCATAGGTTCCGGAAATGCCCAACACGACAGTTACGATAACCACGAACAGGCATGTCAGCCGGCCTTGAATACCAAACATCGAGCATCCTCCCTTTGCCCCTCAATGTACGGGATGGAATGTAACTTGGCAAGATTTTAAGAGTGATGCCGGCAGGTGATGGAAAGTGCTTCCCAGTGGTAAGATCTTGACCTGTTCTCAGGGAGGAAAGATGACGGCGAGCTTTCAACATCTGGCATTGGCGGACGTGCAGCCCGGCATGGTGCTGTCCGACGAATTGCTGGACGTGCACGGCAAAGTCCTGCTGCCGGAAGGCACGGTGCTGACGGCCGATATCCTGGCCCTGATGCCGCGCCACGGCATCACCGCATTGCCGATCGCCCTGCCTGAAAAAAGCCCGATGGAACAGGCGGCCGACCATGCGCGCCAGCTGGAACGCATTGCCCATCTGTTCCGGCTGCACGACGCCGACGATGGCGAGGAGTGGGCCGCCAACGCACTGCGCCGCCTGGTGACGGAATACCGCGTCGGCAAGGAGACTGCATGATCGAGCAGCTCAGTTACGACGATGTAGTGAAGAACCTGCAGGACCTGCCCTCGCTGCCGGCCGTGGTGATGGAACTGTTGAACAGCATCGACCAGGAAGACATCGATATCGGCGTGCTGGCGAAGAAGGTGTCGCACGACCAGGCGCTGACGGCGAAGACGCTGCGTCTCGCCAATTCCTCGCTATATGGATTGCAGGTCAAGGTGACCACGATCCAGCAGGCGATTACCTACCTGGGTTTCCAGACCACGCGCAACCTGATTACGGCGGCCGCCGTAACGGGGTGCTTTGCCGAAGGGGCGTGCAAGGAATTCGATCACAAGGCATTCTGGCGCCACTCGATTGCGACCGCGGCCTGCGCCAAGATCCTCGCGCGCCATATGCGCTTCAACCAGGACTATGCCTTCACCGCGGGCCTGCTGCACGATATCGGCCGGCTGGTGCTGGTGTCCTGCTTCCCCGAGCGCTATACGGAAGTGCTGGCCTACCGCGAGGCGCACGATTGCACGCTGCTCGACGCCGAACGCACGGCGATGGGCATCGACCATGTGGATGCCGGCCTGGCGCTGGCCGAACACTGGAACTTTTCGGACACGATGCGGCTGGCCATCGGCGGCCACCACGAACCGGAACGCCCGGGCGCGGGCTTCCTCGCCACCATCATCCACGTGGCCGACGCAGTGGTCCATGCGCTGGACCTGGCGCGCCAGCCGGATGACCAGGTGCCGAAGATGTCCACCGTGGCCTGGCAGGCGCTCGCCCTGAACGAGGAAGCCTGCCTCCACCTTTTCCGCGAAACCGAGCTGCAATTCGAAGAAATCTCGATGGTCCTGTTAGCCTGAACCAGGCTGGCGTGCCGGGCGGATCACCGATCCGCCGTGACCGGCACGCGGCTTAATGGGCGTAATTATTCCCGCTGCCCTCGGTCTTCTGGGCCGGTGCGCCCTGCTGCGCCGCAGCCGCTGCCGCTGCCTTCTCTTCTGGCTTCGGACGGCCTTGTGCGTCCGACAGGCGATACTTGGTGCGGCGGTCGCCCATCAAATCGCGCAGGTCGCGAATGCTCATGCCGGTGACTTCGTGCATGCGAATCAGCAGCGAAGCGCCGACCGGCAAGCGGTGGTGGCGGATTTTGCTGATGACCGGTGGCGCCACTTCCAGCAGGCGCGACAGGGCCGCATCGTTTTTCAGCTGCATTTTGCCCAGCAGGATATCCAACAGGTGGTTGGGGTTATAACTTTCCTGGGATGCAAGAGCGTGGTGTGCCATGATGTGTCCTCTCTTGAAATGGATTGGTAAATGAAGGCCGCCGGGTGGAAATTGTTCTTAAAACAATATTCTAGGCCCACCTCGGCCTTGCCCTGCCAAGCGGTATCAAGCGAACATTAATCAATCTCAACAATGTTCAATGTTTCGCCGAAAATCTTGACAACAAAGCCATTTCAACACAGGGAAACATCCTGTGGCGCACGAAAGAACTGTGGGGAAATTGTTACAAATTAACGGCGCTCAAGCCGTCACGTTGATATTGCTGCCGGGCGCCGGCGCGCCGCGCGCATTGCGGTTCTGCGTGTCGTTGGCCGCCTGGGAACGCAGCTGCTGCAAGGTGAGGAAATCCTGCTGTTCGGCCTGCTGGGCTTGCTCCGCGCGCCGCGTCTCCTGCAATTGCACTTGCTCGCGCTGCGCCCGCTCCACCTGCTGGTCCCGCTGACGCTGCTCTTCCAGGCGCTGCGCGCGCTGCTCGTCCAGCCGCCGTTCGTTCACGGCATTGTTTGCCAGCTGGATTGCATTGCTATTGCTGCTCACGGAATTGACGGGCATGGCCGGCTCCTCGGATTTTGCTGTTTTTACATTAGATCGCACGGGCCGCAAATTCAAGGCCGCCGCCGGATTTACGGTAAACTTGCAGGATGCAGAAAAAAGTATTTATCAAGACCTTTGGCTGCCAGATGAACGAGTACGACTCGGACAAAATGGCAGATGTGCTCGGCGCGTCCGACGGACTGGTGCGCACCGATTCCCCGGAAGAAGCCGACGTGATCCTCCTGAACACTTGCTCCGTGCGCGAAAAGGCGCAGGAAAAAGTGTTTTCGGACCTGGGCGTGTTCCGCAAACTGAAGCAGGCCAAGCCCGAATTGCTGATCGGCGTGGGCGGCTGCGTGGCGTCGCAGGAAGGCGAAGCGATCGACAAGCGCGCTCCGGCCGTGGACCTGGTGTTCGGCCCGCAAACGCTGCACCGCCTGCCCAAGATGATCGAGCTGCGCCGCCACAGTGGCAAGCCGCAAGTGGACATCAGCTTCCCCGAGATCGAAAAATTCGACCACCTGCCGCCGGCCCGCGTGGAAGGCGCGTTCGCCTACGTCTCCATCATGGAAGGCTGCAGCAAGTATTGCTCGTATTGCGTGGTGCCTTATACGCGCGGCGAGGAAGTGTCGCGCCGCTTCGAAGACGTGCTGACCGAGATCGCCGGCCTGGCCGCGCAGGGCGTGAAGGAAGTCATGCTGCTCGGCCAGAACGTGAACGCCTTCCGCGGCGCCACCGAGGATGGCCAGGTGGCCGACTTCGCCATGCTGATCGAGTACGTGGCCGCCATTCCCGGCATCGAGCGCATCCGCTTCGTGACCAGCCATCCGAAGGAATTCAACCAGCGCCTGATCGACTGCTATGCGAAGATCCCCAAGCTGGCGGATCAGCTCTACCTGCCCGCCCAGCATGGCTCGGACAAGATCCTCGGCGCCATGAAGCGCGGCTACACGGCGCTCGAATACAAATCCATCATCCGCAAGGTGCGCGCAGTGCGCCCGAATGTAGTGATCTCGTCCGACTTCATCGTCGGCTTCCCCGGCGAGACCGACGACGATTTCGAAGCCATGTACAAGCTGGTGCAGGACGTGGACTTCGACAACAGTTTCAGCTTCATCTTCAGCAAGCGCCCCGGCACGCCGGCCGCCAACCTGGCCGACGATACGCCGGCCGAAGTGAAGTCGGCCCGCCTTCAGCGCCTGCAGGCCCTGTTCGACGCCAACACCCGGCGCCACAGCGCCGCCATGGTCGGCCAGACCATGCAGGTGCTGGTGGAAGGCCCATCCAAGCGCGGCGGCAATGAACTGCAAGGCCGCGCCAGCAATACCCGCACCGTCTACTTCGACGGCGGCGCCAACGCACAGGCCCTGCACGGCCGCATGGTCAATGTGCGCATTACCGAAAGCCTCGATTACTCCCTGCGCGGAGAAGCCCAACCTTGAAAACCAAGACCCCAGTGCAGCCGCACTACTTCATCCCCGAGCCGCTGGACAACACGCGCCTCGCCCACCTGTGCGGACCGCTGGACGAAAACCTGCGCCAGATTTCGGCCGCGCTGGATGTGACCATTTTCCGCCGCGGCGAGAAGTTCATCGTCAGCGGCGACAACGCCGAACGCGCGGTGGAAATCCTGTCGCGCTTCTGGGATGTGGCGGACAAGGTGATTCCGGTGGAGGAAGTCCAGCTTGCCCTCGTCGAGCAGCGCGCCGGCCTGGCGCCGGAAGCGGACGAGCACGAAGAAGAACCGCCCTTCCACGATCCGGACATCACCAGCCCGATCCTGAAGACGCGCCGCAGCGACCTGCGCGGGCGCACGCCGCACCAGATCCGCTACCTGCGCAATATCCTGGAACACGACATCAGTTTCGGCATCGGCCCGGCCGGCACCGGCAAGACTTACCTGGCCGTGGCCTGCGCCGTCGATGCGCTGGAGCGCGACGCCGTCAAGCGCATCATCCTGACGCGCCCCGCCGTGGAAGCGGGCGAGCGCCTGGGCTTCCTGCCCGGCGACCTGGCGCAGAAGGTGGACCCGTACCTGCGTCCGCTGTACGATGCGCTGTACGACCTGCTGGGCTTTGACCGCACGCAGAAGCTGTTCGAGAAACAGGTAATCGAGATTGCGCCGCTGGCCTATATGCGCGGGCGCACACTGAACCACGCTTTCGTGATCCTGGACGAAGCCCAGAACACCACCGTGGAACAGATGAAGATGTTCCTGACCCGCATCGGCTTTGGCAGCAAGGCCGTGGTGACGGGTGACGTGACCCAGATCGACCTGCAGAAGAGCCAGAAGTCCGGCCTGATCGATGCGATGCACGTGCTGCGCAATGTGCGCGGCATCGCCTTCAGCCAGTTCTCCAGCGCCGACGTGGTGCGCCATCCGCTGGTTGCGCGCATCGTCGACGCCTATGAGCAGTCGCAGACGGCCAGCGCGGAAATCGCGCCGCTGCTGCATCCCGTGAAACCGCCTGTCAAAGCAGTCCGCAATGTCCGAAAAAAATAAGTTGACCCTGTCCGTGCAGTATGCCGATCCCCGGCTGCAGGAAGCAATCACCCGCCCGATGATCCGCAAGTGGGTCAAGGCCGCCCTGTTCGCGCCGGCCGAACTGACCATCCGCTTCGTCGCCGCCGCCGAGGGCCAGGACCTGAACCGCGAGTACCGCGGCAAGGACTACGCCACCAATGTGCTGACCTTTGCCTATAACGAGGGCGAGGATTACGACGAGGATGAACCGACCAGTGCGGACATCATCCTGTGCACGGATGTTTTATTGCGCGAGGCGTCGGAGCAGAAGAAGACGGTGGAGGAGCATACGGCGCACCTGATCGTGCACGGTGTCCTGCACGCGCAGGGCTACGACCACGAGGATGACGAGGAGGCGGCGGAGATGGAAGGGATCGAGACCTAGATCCTCGGCGAGCTGGGATACGCGGACCCGTACGCGGCATAAGCGTCCGCCGGGGGCCGGGACACACGGCGGATCAATGATCCGCCCTACGCGTCGCGACGGTTCAGAAACCACCAATACGGTGTAGGGCGGATCATTGATCCGCCGTGCATGCGCCGCCGCTAATCCCGTTCCTTCCCGAACGCCCAATACCCGGCGACGATGGTGAAGATGGCCACGATCGCGGCGATGATCCAGAACCCCGCCTTGTCATCGGCCAGCGGAATCCCGCCCACGTTCATCCCCAGCAGGCCGGCGATGATATTGATCGGCAGCGCCAGCACGGTCACGATGGTCAACACATAGAGGCTGCGGTTATTGGCCTCGTTGACCAGTGCCGCAATCTCTTCCTGCAGCGCTTTGATACGTTCCTGCAGCGCGGCCATGTCGTTCAGCGTGACCGCGAACTCCTCGCTCGACTCGCGCAATTCCTGGCGGTCCGATTCGGAGACCCAGGTCGGCGGCCGTTGCAGCAATCGGAACAGCGCCGCAGGTTCCGGCGCCAGCAGCCGTTGCAGGCGCACCAGCACGCGGCGCAGGGAGCCAAGGTCGTGGCGCTTGAAGCGCAGCTTGCCGGACAGCAGGTTGTCCTCGATGCCGTCCACCCTGGCCGTGGCGTCGCGCACGATGCGGGTCAGCACGTCGGCCTGGTCGCGCAGCAGGTGGGTCAGCAGCACTACGGTGGAGGCGACCGTCTCGCCGCCGCGCACCGCCTGCCGCAGGCGCTCGACCGCCTGCAAGGGCTGGCGCCGCGCGCTGACGACCAGGTGCTGGTCCACGCTCAGGCACACGCTGGCGATATCGGACGGCTCGAAGCTAAAGTCGCGCAGTACATCGTTGATCACCGCCACCAGCGTATTGTCGGCCTGCTCGATGCGGGTCGAGCGCGACCCTTCATGCAGGGCGTCGTAGAACTCATTGGCCAGCGCGGTGTGCTCGCGCATCCATTTTTCGCTGGCCGTGTTGGCCAGATTGAAGTGCAGCCACAGGAACTCGCCCGGATGCGACGCGCGCTGGCGCAGCCACTGCTCGGCGTCCGCCGCCTCGATGGGCAGAGGGTGTGGACCGCGGCCGAACAGATAGCTGCACACCAGGCCACATTGATCGGAACCGTAGGCAACTGCGCTTATCTGCATGCATTCTCCTGACTCGTATCAAACTGACAAAACGGACCCCCTGCGTCCGTTTGGTGTATCCTATAGCACTTCGAAACAATAGGCTTCAAAGCCAATTATGCAAGAGCACTCTAGTAGCGTCAGAAATGACGCTAAACCCCACCGGTCGCTGTTCGAGCGACTCACCGCACTGATTTCCCCAGAGCCCGAGAACCGCTCGGAGCTGCTTGAAGTTCTGCACGATGCCCATGAGCGCAACCTGATCGACGCCGACGCCTTGTCGATGATCGAGGGTGTGTTCCAGGTCTCCGACCTGTCGGCGCGCGACATCATGATCCCGCGTTCGCAGATGGATGTCATCGACATTTCCAAGCCGATCGAAGAATGGTTGCCGCTTGTGCTGGAAACCGCCCACTCCCGCTTCCCCGCCATCGAGGGCGAGCGTGACAAGGTGGTCGGCATCCTGCTGGCCAAGGACCTGCTGCGCTACTACGCCGAAGAATCGTTCGACGTGCGCGACATGCTGCGTCCCGCCATCTTCATTCCCGAGTCGAAGCGCCTGAATGTGCTGCTGCGCGATTTCCGCGCCAACCACAATCATATGGCCATCGTGGTCGATGAGTATTCCGGCGTGGCCGGCCTGATCACCATCGAGGACGTGCTGGAGCAGATCGTCGGCGACATCGAGGACGAATACGATTTCGACGAAGAGGAAGATAACATCCTCTCCATCAAGGAAGGCCAGCTTGGCCCGCGCTGGCGCGTGAAAGCGCTGACCGAAATCGAGCAGTTCAACGAGGAACTGGACGCCGGCCTGTCCGACGAGGATGTCGATACCATCGGCGGCCTCGTTGCCAAGCACCTGGGCCGCATGCCGCACAAGGGCGATGTATTCGACATCGGCAACCTGCGCTTTGAAGTGCTGCGCGCGGACGCGCGCCAGATCCACGTGCTGACCGTCGAGAAGCTGCCGCCTTCCGTGGACGAGCAGGACTGATGCGCTGGCGTAAAGCCAGTGCCGGCGAAGCGCCCGCACCACAACGCACTACCCGCAACCGCATGCTGATCGCAGCCCTCACCGGCGCGGTCAGCGTGTTTTCCTTCGCGCCTTTCGGCTGGTGGCCGCTGCAGGTCATCACCCTCGCCATGCTGTTCTACCAGGTGCTGCGTGCTGACACCCCGCGCGCCGGTTTCCTGGTCGGCTGGGCCTTCGGCTTCGGCTGGTGCACGGCGGCCTTTCACTGGCTGTACATCGCCCTGAACCGCTTCGGCGGCCTGCCGGCGCCGATGGCGGCCATTTCGATTGCCCTGCTGGGCGCGGCCATGGGGCTGTATGCCGGCATGGCGATGGGAACCACCAACTGGCTGCGCAAGCGCTGGGCCTTGCCCCTGCCTGCCGCCACCCTGCTGGTGGCGCCGGCGCTGTGGGCGCTGTTCGAATGGCTGCGCGGCTGGCTGTTTACGGGCTTTTCCTGGGCTTCGGCCGGTTATGCGCACAATGCCTCGCCCTTGTCCGGCTATGCGCCGGTGCTGGGCGTGTACGGCATCAGCTGGCTGGTCGCCCTGACGGCCGGCGCCCTGTGCCTGCTGCAGCACCGTACCCGCCTGCGGGCGCTGGGCCTGATCGCCGCCGTCTGGGCGCTCGGCTTCGGCCTGCACTTCGTCGAGTGGACGCATGCCAGCGGCAAACCGCTGTCGGTGCGCCTGATCCAGGGCAATGTGGCGCTGGAGGCGAAGTTCGATCCCGCCCATATGCAGGGCACCCTGCGCAAGTATTACGAGGCCGTGACCGCCGCGCCGGCCGACCTGATCGCGATTCCGGAAACGGGCGTGCCCCTGTTCCCGCACCAGCTGCCGCCCGGCTACCTGGATTCCTACGGCCTGTTCGCGCGCAAGAGCGGCAGCCATGTGGTGCTGGGCATGCCGCTGATGGACAGCCCGACGCGTTATTCGAATTCCGTGCTGGGCCTGTCCCCGGCGCGCGTCGTGGCGCCCTACCGCTACGACAAGCAGCATCTGGTGCCCTTCGGCGAATTCATCCCGACCGGCTTCCGCTGGTTCACCAATATGATGCAGATCCCGCTGGGCGACCAGACCGCCGGGCCGGATATCCAGGGCCCGTTCCAGGTGCGCGACCAGAAGGTGCTGCCGAATATCTGCTACGAGAACCTGTTCGGCGAGGAGATCGCCGAACAGATCGACGCCAACGGCGCCACCGTGATGCTGAACGTGTCCGAACTGGCCTGGTATGGCGAGTCGATCGCCATCCCGCAACACCTGCAGATTTCGCAGATGCGCAGCCTGGAGATGGCCCGCCCGATGCTGAGCGCCACCAACAGCGGCGCCACCGTCGTCATCGACCCGCGCGGCATGGTCACCCACAGCCTGCCCTACTACCAGGCCGGCGTGCTGTCCGCTTCCGTGCAGGGCATGACGGGCGCCACGCCCTATATCGTCCTGCAAAACAAACTCCTTCTCGCCCTTGCCGCCCTGTCGATTGCCGCCGCCTGGCTGCTGTCGCGGCAGGGCCGCAAAACTCTACAGGTTCCCGGTAAAACCCGCTAAAATGAGCCGTTTTAGCGATCCGATAACGCTCGCGCCCGTGCGCGCCACCGATTGAACACGATGCTGACATTTCAACAAATTATCCTGACCCTGCAGACCTATTGGGACAAGCAGGGCTGCGCACTGCTCCAGCCCTACGACATGGAAGTCGGCGCGGGCACCTTCCACACTGGCACCTTCCTGCGCGCGATCGGCCCGGAGCCGTGGCGCGCCGCGTATGTACAGCCTTCGCGCCGCCCCAAGGACGGCCGCTATGGCGAGAACCCGAACCGCCTGCAGCACTACTACCAGTACCAGGTGGTGCTCAAGCCGGCGCCGGAAAACATCCTGGACCTGTATCTCGGTTCGCTGGAAGCGCTGGGCCTGGACCTGAAACAGAACGACGTGCGCTTCGTGGAAGACGACTGGGAAAGCCCGACGCTGGGCGCCTGGGGCCTGGGCTGGGAAGTCTGGCTGAACGGCATGGAAGTGACCCAGTTCACCTACTTCCAGCAGGTCGGCGGCCTCGATTGCAAGCCCGTGCTGGGCGAGATCACCTACGGCGTGGAGCGCCTGGCCATGTATCTGCAGGGCGTGGAAAACGTCTATGACCTGGTGTGGACCGAGTGGGAAGAAAATGGCGTGAAAAAGACGCTGAAGTACGGCGACGTGTTCCACCAGAACGAAGTGGAGCAGTCCACCTACAATTTCGAGCACTCCAACACGGAGCTGCTGTTCGCCCAGTTCGCGAACCACGAATCCGAAGCCAAGCGCCTGATCGAGCTGCAGCTCACGCTGCCGGCCTATGAACAGATCATGAAGGCTTCGCACAGCTTCAACATGCTGGACGCGCGCGGCGCCATCTCCGTGACCGAACGCGCCGCCTACATCGGCCGCGTGCGCAACCTGTCGCGCATGGTGGCCCAGGCCTATTACGAGTCCCGCGAACGCCTCGGCTTCCCGATGGTTGCCAAATAAAGAATACCGAACATGAATCAGACCCTGCTCATCGAACTGCTGACCGAAGAACTGCCGCCGAAAGCGCTGTCCAAGCTGGGCGCCGCGTTTGCGTCGGGCATCGTCAATGGCCTGAAATCGCGCGACTTCCTGGAAGCCGACAGCGAAGCCACCGTCTTCGCCACCCCGCGCCGCCTGGCCGTCTCCATCACCAAGGTGCGCGCCACCTCGCCTGACAAGCAGGTGCGCGAAAAAATCCTGCCGGTCAGCGTCGCACTTGACGCCGACGGCAAGCCGACCGCGCCGCTGGCCAAGAAGCTGGCCGCCATGGGCCTGTCGCACGTCACCGTGGCCGACATGGAGCGCGCATCGGACGGCAAGGCGGACGCATTCTTCTACACCAAGCTGGCCGCCGGCAGCGCGCTGCAAGTGGGTGCGCAAGCCGCGCTGGACGAAGCGATCGCGAAATTGCCGATCCCGAAGGTCATGAGCTACCAGCGCCCGGACGGCGAGACCGTGCAGTTCGTGCGCCCGGCGCACAGCCTGATCGCCCTGCACGGCGAAACCATCGTGCCGCTGACCCTGCTGGGCCTGACCGCATCGAACAAGACCGAAGGCCACCGCTTCCTGACCGCACCGGGCAAGCGCGAAGTGACCGTGCCGAACGCGGACGTCTACTCCACCGTGCTGGTGGAGCAGGCGCGCGTGGTGCCGGGCTTCGAGGCGCGCAAGGAAGCCATCCGCGCCGCCCTGCTGCAAAAAGCCGGCGCCGACCAGGTGCTGATGCCGGAAGCATTGCTCGATGAAGTGTCGTCCCTGGTCGAATGGCCGGTGGTGTACGAATGCCACTTCGAGGAAGAGTTCCTGTCCGTGCCGCAGGAATGCCTGATCCTCACCATGCAGACCAACCAAAAATACTTCGCGCTGACCGATGCGAACGGCAAGCTGCGCTCGCGCTTCCTGATCGTTTCCAACATCGCGACCGATACGCCACAGGCGATCATCGGCGGCAATGAGCGCGTGGTGCGCCCGCGCCTGTCCGACGCCAAGTTCTTCTTCGAGCAGGACAAGAAGAAGTCGCTGGATTCCCGCCTGCCGCTGCTGAAGAACGTGGTCTACCACAACAAGCTGGGCACCCAGGCCGAGCGCTCCGAGCGCGTGACATCGCTGGCCGCCGCCATCGCCGGCCACCTGGGCGGCGACAAGGCCCTGGCCGAACGCGCCGCGCGCCTGTCCAAGGCCGACCTGCTGACCGATATGGTGGGCGAGTTCCCCGAGCTGCAAGGCATCATGGGCACCTACTACGCGCGCCACGACGGCGAGCACGAGGAAGTGGCGCTGGCCGCGTCCGAGCACTACCAGCCGCGCTTTGCCGGCGACGCCCTGCCGTCCACCGCCACCGGCACCGCCGTGGCCCTGGCCGACAAGCTGGAAACCCTGGTGGGCATCTGGGCCATCGGCCTGCAACCGACCGGCGACAAGGACCCGTTCGCGCTGCGCCGCCACGCCCTGGGCGTGCTGCGCATGCTGATCGAGAAGCGCCTGCCGCTGTCGATCGCCACCCTGCTGTCGGACGCCGCACAGCAATTCGTGGCCGTGCCGAACTTCAAGGACCCGACCGCCGAAGTGACCGCCTTCATGATGGACCGCCTGCGCGGCATCCTGCGCGAGCGCGGCTTTAGCGTGAACGAGATTGAAGCAGTCGTTGCGCAGAATCCGGACCGCCTGGACGATATCGTGCAGCGCCTGGAAGCCGTGCAGGCGTTCGCCGCCCTGCCGGAATCGGAATCGCTGGCCGGCGCCAACAAGCGCATCACCAACATCCTGAAGAAGAACGAGGAAGCCCTGAAGCAGGCCGGCGCCGTCAATCCGGCCGTGCTGCAGGACGCCGCCGAGAAGGCGCTGTACGAGGCGATGGGCCGCGTGAAGCCGGAAGTCGATGCAGCCTTCGGCCGCGGCGACTTCACCGCCACGCTGAAGACGCTGGCGCAGCTGAAGAACGAAGTCGACGCCTTCTTCAACGACGTGATGGTGATGGCCGAGGATGTCGCCCTGCGCAACAACCGCCTGGCCCTGCTGTCCTCGCTGCACGGCATGATGAACGGCGTGGCCGACATCTCCAAGCTGGCGGCCTGAGATGCCACAGTCCCAGCCTGAGAAACTGATCATCCTGGACCGGGATGGCGTGATCAACCACGACTCGCCGGACTTCATCAAGTCCCCCGAGGAGTGGATCCCCATCCCCGGCTCGCTGGAAGCGATCGCCCGCCTGAACCAGGCGGGTTATCGCGTGGTTATCGCGTCCAACCAGTCCGGCATCGCGCGCCAGTTCTTCGACATCACGACGCTGAATGCGATTCACCAGAAGATGCACAGGCTGGCGCAGCAGGTCGGCGCCGATATCGACGCCATCTTCTTCTGCCCGCACGCCGCGTCCGACAACTGCGATTGCCGCAAGCCGAAACCCGGCATGTTCGCCGAAATCGCCAAGCGCTTCGACGTGAGCCTGAAGGGCGTGCCGACCATCGGCGATTCGCTGCGCGACCTGCAGGCCGGCTTCATCATGGGCTGCGTGCCTTTCCTGGTCCTGACCGGCAAGGGCGAGAAGACCAATGCCACCGGCGGCCTGCCGCCCGGCACGATGGTGTTCCCGGACCTGGCCGGCGCCGTGACCCATATACTGAAATCGGCGTCCCCCGCCGCCTGACCCGGAGATTCCTGATCGATGCTGTTCCTGCGTTCGCTGCTGTTTACGCTGATGATGGTGGTTGCCACCGTCATCTGGTCCGGGGTGTGCATCCTGGCCGCGCCACTGCCTTATAACAAACGCTATTTCGTCACTTCGCGCTGGAATGTGTTCGTGATCTGGGCCGCGCGCGTGGTGTGTGGCATCGAGTACGAAATCAAGGGCCGCGAAAACCTGCCGGATGGTCCTGCGATCCTGCTGTCGAAGCACCAGTCGGCATGGGAAACCATCTTCCTGTTGGCGAATATGCCACGCCCGCTGGTTTTCGTGTTCAAGAAGGAGATACTGTACATTCCCTTCTTCGGCTGGGGCATCGCGCTGCTGCGCATGATCCCGATCGACCGCAAACAGGGCAAGAATGCATTCAAGTCCGTTGTAATGCATGGTAAGCGGCGCCTCAAGGACGGCCAATGGATTATCATGTTCCCTGAAGGGACTCGTACGCAGGTCGGCTCCCAGGGCAAGTATAAGAGCGGCGGCACGCGCCTGGCGGTGGAAACCGAAACGCCGGTGGTGCCGATAGCACTGAATTCCGGCGAGTGCTGGCCAAAGAATTCCTTTATCAAGAAACCGGGGAAAATCACGGTTTCGATAGGCAAACCGATTTCGTCCGAGGGCCAGACGCCCGACGGCTTGATGGAGCAGGTGGAACAGTGGATCGAATCAGAAATGCGCGTCATTTCGCCCCACGCTTACAGCGCTGGCTAGCCGACCAGGCCAGCTCAAGGCAGTCAGCGGACCCCGGGGGCGGCAACGAATCCTCCGCCGCGTGCGACAGCGCGGCGGTTCAGAGTATTCCTTCCTTCCCGATTCCCGCTCCCGCGGCAGTCAACCTGCTGCGGCCTCCGGTGCAGTTGCGCCGTCCCGAACTTCCACCCATTGCACCTACCGCCGGTCACGACAAGCGGCAACTCCTGGTAGGCGAATACATCCTCGAATATGTGCTGCGCCGTTCCACACGCCGTTCGATCGGCTTTACCGTGGACGACGATGGCCTGCGCGTGACGGCCCCACGCCGCTGCTCCTATGCGGATATCGAAAACGCCATCCGCGCCAAGCAGCACTGGATCCTGACCAAGCTCGATGAACGCCGCCAGCGCCGCGCCGCGCGCCTGGAAAAGCCGCCCATCGTGTGGGACGACGGCGCCCGCCTGCCCTATCTCGGTGGCGAGGTCACGCTGCGCCTCTATCATGCGCCGCGCAATCGCACGGACTTCGATCCGGAGAAGATGGAACTGAGCATGGGGCTGGTGCAGGGAGCGACCGAGCACCTGTTGAAGGAACGCGTGAAGAACTGGTTCAAGCAGCAGGCCGAAGGACTGTTTGCGCAGCGCCTGGACCTGTATGCGGCGCGGCTGGGCGTGCAGTATTCGTCGTTCTCGCTGTCCAACGCGGATACGCGCTGGGGGTCGTGCACGGTGCAGCGCGTGATCCGCCTGAACTGGAAGCTGATGCATTTCTCGCTGCCGCTGATCGATTATGTGGTGGCGCACGAGCTGGCGCACATTCTCGAGATGAACCACAGCCCGCGCTTCTGGGCGCATGTGGGACGGATCTATCCTCAGTACGACGAGGCCAAGAATCTCCTGCGCCGCAGGGCGCAGGAGCTGACGCCACTGTTCACATAGCGGCGGATCAATGATCCGCCCTACACGCCATCAATTGCCGATCCACCCGGGTGCGTAGGGCGGATCATTGATCCGCCGTGCAAACCGGCCGGCGGCGCGTAACTACTCCGCCGTAATCAACCGCACATCGGCCAACTGGAACTGATACTCACCCGTCTTCGGCCCCGCGTTGAACCCGATCATGGTGATCGCGCTGGCGTCCACGCCCTTGAAACTATCCAGCGGCAAACTCACCTCGCGCCATTCGCCATCCGCCGCAAACGTCTGGCTGACCGGAATCGAGCCGCCTTTGGACATGATCGCCACCTGATACTGCTGCCCATCGCCCTTGACGCGGAAGCGCAGGGACTTGGCGGCGCTCAGGTTGGCCGCGGCCATCGGCTGCACGCCCGGCATGAAAGCGATGCCCGCCCATGGAAAGGGGAAGCCTGCCTGCACGCTGGCCCTGACCTGCACCGCGTGCGTCGAATCGTCCTGGTAATCCAGCTGCACCGATGATTTCCCGCCGAGGAAGGCATCGTTGGACGGCATCCAGCCCGCACCGAAAGGGCTGGCCAGCTTGTCGCGCGAGAACAGGCTGATACGCCCGTCGGCAGGCAGCGCGAGCGGCGCATCCTTCGGCGCCGCCAGCTCCTGCGCCACACGCTGCTGCTGCAACTTGCGCTGCGGGGACACGGGCGCGCCATCCTTCCACACTTCGATGATGCGGCGCGTTGCCAGGATATCGCGCGTCGGATCGCCTTCGACCAGCACCATATCCGCCTTGAAGCCTTTGCCGATGCGGCCCCGGTTCGGCAGCTTGAAGGCGCGCGCTGGCGCCGTGGTGGCCGCGGTCAGCGCTTCGGCCGGCGTCAGGCCCGCCTTCGTCAGCGACAGCAGCTCGTGGTGCAGGCTGGCGCCATATTGGGTGCCGCTGTTGCCGGCGTCGGTGCCGGCCAGGATAGGCACGCCCGCCTTCTGCAGCGCGGCGACGACGGCGTTCGGCGCAGCCAGGCGCGCCGGTGTGGCTTCCTTGCCGTAGCTGTTCTTCAATGGCTCCATCTGGTCCTTCGTCAGCAGCGCCGTCATCGCTTTATCGGACAGCACATCCTCTTCCTTCACGCCGGCGATGCTTTCCATCACGCTGAAGGTCGGGATGATGAAGGCCTTGCGTTCCTTCGCCAGCTTGACGAAGGCTTGCAGGTCGGCGTCGCTGATCGACTCGCCCGTGAACAGGTGCACCAGGCCGTCCGCGCCAAGTTCCAGCGCGGTGCGCGCATCGGCGAAGTTGGAGATGTGGACCACGGCCAGCTTGCTGCGCTTGTGCGCGGCTTCGATGAGGGCCTTCACGGTCGGCTTGTCCAGGCTGGGCATCTGGTGACCGGGCCTGCCGGGCTCCATCACGATCTTGATGAAGTGCGAACCTTCGGCAATGCGCGCGTCCACCCAGGGTTGGGCTTCTTCAGGCCTGGTCAGCGTGGGCACGGGCAGGCCGTATTCGGTGCCATGGCCGCCCGGCGCGGTGGCCAGCGTGCCGGCGGAGAAAATGTCCGGACGGTCCCTGTTTTCGTTGCGCTGCATGCGCGCGTTCATTTCCTGCATTAGCGGGACGGCAGTGAACATGTCCAGCTCCGATGTCACGCCGAACAGCAGCGGCAGGGACAGGTGCTGGTAGCTGTGCACGTGCGCGTCGATCAGGCCGGGGATCAGCGTCTGCCCATGCCCCTCGATGACCACCGTGTTCGCCGGCACGCTGCCCTGGTATTCCATCGATTCGATGATGCCGTTACGGACCAGCACACTGCGGTTCTGCAGCAGCTTCTGGCCGTCGAAGACGCGCACGTTGCGGATCAGGTAGGGGTCTGGTTCGTTGACGCGGTCGGCGGCCGTCGCCGGCAGCACGATATTCGCAGCCAGCAGCGCGCTGGCGATAAGGCGGTTCGGCATCGTCTGCCTCCCTTTTTTGTTGGAAATAATATAACGTTGCCGATTTTAAACTAGTTAAACAGGGACGTGTTACCCAGGCAATTTGCCCCTCCGCCGGCGCAGCAGCGGCCCGCCAGCGCGGCCTTCCCGGCTTGCACAGGCGCCGCGGAGTCGCTTGCAAAAGCGCGAGCAAGGGGACCGTGTTAGGCGGCGGCCGCAGCCGACACGCCGCGCCGCGCCGCGCGCAATGCCCCCGACGTGTCCCGGCGACACGGATTGGCCTGCACCGCGGCGTCATGGCCGGCGCAGGCGCAAGGGCACGCGGAGCGGGGTCACATCGGCGCCAGGTGCGCGGAGGCGCGCGGCGCTGGGGGACGCCCGCGGGGGCGGGGTCAGGCGAGGGGGGGGAGGAGGTCGAGAGTGCGGGCGGTGGCGCCGCGGTGGCGGTTGGCGAAGACGAGGGCGCGTTCGCCCATGGCCTGGCGCGCGGCGTCGTCGCCGAGCAGGCGTGCGGCTTCGGCGAGCAACTCGTCTGCGCTGGACACGCGCACCGCCCCGCCCTCCTGCAGGCAATCTTCCGTCGCCTGCGCAAAGTTGAAGGTATGCTCGCCCACCAGAATCGGCTTGCCCAGGGCTGCCGGCTCGATCAGGTTCTGTCCACCCAGCGGCTGCAGGCTGCCGCCGATGAAGGCCAGGTCGCAGGACGTGTAATAGGCGAACATCTCGCCCATCGAATCGCCCAGCACGACCGCCGTTTCGGGCGGCACGTCCGCCCCCGGCGCCGTCAGCGAGGAACGGCGCAGCACGGACAGCCCGCGTTCGGCAATCATGGCCTCCACCTCGTCGAAACGCTGCGGGTGACGCGGCACGATCAGCAGCAGCAAGTCACGCGGCAAGGCAGCCGCTTGCGACGCCCGCGCGCGCAAGAAGGCGTCCAGGATCATGCCCTCCTCGCCTTCGCGCGTACTGGCGCAAAGGAAAACGGAACGCGGGCCGAACTGGCGCTTCAACTGCGCGCCGGTGTCGAGCGCCGCCTGCGGCACGACCACGTCGAACTTGATGCTGCCGGTCACGCCGACATTGGCCACGCCCAGCGAACGGATGCGCGCGGCATCCGCTTCCGTCTGTGCCGCGACCACGGAAATCCCCTGCGCGGCATCGCGCATCAAGGCGCCGAAGCGCTGGCCGCGGCGCAACGAGCGCTCGCTCAGGCGCGCGTTGGCCAGCGCTACCGGTACGTTCTGGCGATTGCACTGTGCGATCAGGTTCGGCCACACCTCCGTCTCCATCAGGATGCAAACAGCCGGATGGAAATGCGTAATGAAACGGCGCACGAGCGAAGGCATGTCATACGGCAGGTAAGACTGCACCACCCGTGCGCCATGCTAGCCGAACACGGACTTGCCGATCGCGCGCCCCGTCGGTGTCATGCAGGTCAGCACAATGCGCGCCTGCGGATAACGCTTCAGCAGCGCATCGACCAGCGGCTCGGAAGCGCGCGTTTCGCCGACCGATACCGCATGCACCCAGATCGTCAGCGGACCGTCATTGGCCGCACGGGCCCCGTAAAGGCCGAGACGTTCATTCCAGTGCTGGCGATAGCCCGGCTCCTTGCGCCCGCGCCACCACAGGCGCCCCAGCACGAGCGGCAGCGCCAGCCACCACATGAAAGTATAGAAAAGGCGCATCGCTCAGAGCAGGCTCTTGGCCGCGGCAGCC
>DASWYX010000506.1:0-4588 GCA_036404755.1 Pseudoduganella sp. | reverse complement strand
AAAATGGATAAGCGTGCTGCACAAGGAAAGCACGCTGGGCCACGACAACTTCATCGCCGCCTGCGCACGCGCCGGCTTCACGCCGCAGATCCGGATGGAAGCGACGGAACCGCTGGCCGCGCTGGGCCTGGTAGCGGCGGGACTGGGACTGACGATGATCCAGCAAAGCCTGCGCTACCAGGCGCCGCAAGGGGTTGTGCTGCGCGACCTTTCCTGGTTTACCTACCGCACGCCGCTGTGGGCGGCGTGGCACAAGGTCAACCTGCGGCCGCTGGTGGAGATTTTCCGGACGACGCTGCTGGCGTCGAGCGCCGCATGAAGCCTAGCAGGCCCAGCCCGGGAAGCAGCATCATCCATGCGGCCGGTTCTGGCACCGCGATGGTGAACACTTCCATGTCGCCGAACGTGACATTGGGCTTGGCGAAATCGCGGCCATCCAGCAGGCTGGAGTTGAAGTTGCTGCGGGCCGGATCGATATACGAATACATGCTCGAATAACCGCCATTGGTCAGGTCGAACGGTACATACAGATCGTGGCCGGCGCCGAACACGGGGCCGAGCTTGGCGTCATTGAAGGTCTGGAAGGAACCAACCGTATCCAGAGCGTAAGTGCGCGGCGTCTGGATATGCATCTGGCGCGAAGTCAGATTAAAAATAAAGCCCACACGCTGCGACTGGTCGGTGGTGATGTGGAAGCGCCCCGACGAATCCCAGCTCTGGGGGTTATAGCCACCCACCAGGAATTTGTCGCCCAATTCCGTGGTCGCCTCCATGACCACGAAGGTACGTCCTTTACCATCGACCGCCGCATGGAAGTCCGCGGCAGTCTGTCCGATGCGTTTTTTGTAGATGCGATCCAGTTCGATCGGTCCCTGCCCCAGCCACTTGGCGAGCTGGTTTTTGTCCGACTCGCTTAGCAGCGGTGTGGCGGCATGCACGGGCACGCTTGCGCACAGCACGAGCGCCGCAAGCGCGGCGCTGGCAAGGCGCGGGAAATGCTGGGCCATAGTGGCACCTCTTCGGCGTCTGTTTAAAACACCGCCGAATATAGCACTTTAGAAAAATTATGCGGGCACGACTGCCGTCACTTCGATCTCCACCCGCGCGCGCGGCTCCATCAATCCCGCCACTTCCACGGCCGTCATGGCGGGATAGTGATTTCCTATCAGCTCGCGGTAAGCCTGGCCGATTTCTTTATAGGCCTGCATGTATTCGTGCTTGTCCACCACGTACCACGTCATGCGCGCAATGTGCTCGGGAAGGGCGCCCGCTTCGGCCAGCACGGCCACGATATTCTGCAGCGCCTGGCGCACCTGGCCGGCGAAATCGTCGGTCTGGAACTGGCAATCGGCATCCCAGCCCACGGTGCCGCTGACGAAAATCATGCGGCCGGATGCCGCGATGCCGTTGGAGTAGCCACGCGGCCTCGCCCATCCCGGCGGTTGAAGAATTTGCATACCAGCTCCTTACCCTTCGCGCAGCATTTCGCGCGCGATGATCAATTGTTGTACTTCGGTGGCGCCTTCGTAAATGCGCAGTGCGCGGATCTCGCGGTAAAGGCGTTCCACCGGCTGCTCGCTGACCACGCCGAGGCCGCCGAACATCTGCACGGCGGCGTCGATCACCTGCTGCGCCGTTTCGGTGGCGGTCATCTTGGCCATGGCCGCTTCCTTTGTTACCTTGCCGCCCTGGTCGCGCTGCCAGGCCGCGCGGTAGGTGAGCAGCGCGCTGCTGTCCACGCCGGTCGCCATTTGCGCCAGCTTCGCCTGCGTGAGCTGGAAGTCGGCCAGGGTCTGGCCGAACATCTTGCGGCTGCGCGCGCGTTCCATCGCTTCGTCCAGCGCGCGGCGGGCGAAACCCAGCGACGCTGCCGCGACCGAGGTGCGGAACACGTCCAGCGTGGCCATGGCGACCTTGAAGCCCTGCCCCGCCTCGCCCAGCCGCTTGGCGGGCGGCACGCGCACATTGTCGAAGCGCAGGCGGGCCAGCGGGTGCGGAGCGATGACGTTGATGCGCTCCGCGATCTCGAAGCCGGGCGTATCCGCATCCACGATGAAGGCGCTGATGCCGCGGGCGCCGGGCTGCTCGCCGGTGCGCGCGAAGACGACGTAGAAGTCGGCGATTCCGCCGTTCGAGATCCACGTCTTTTCGCCAGTCAGGATGTAGTGATCGCCATCCTGCACCGCGGCGCATTGCATGGCCGCGACGTCGGAGCCCGCCTCGGGTTCGGACAGGGCGAAGGCGGCGATCGCTTCGCCGGCGGCCACGCGCGGCAGGTAGTCGCGCTTGTTCTCTGCGCTGCCAAAGAGGCTGATGGCGCCGGAGCCCAGGCCCTGCATGGCGAAGGCGAAGTCCGCCAGGCCGTTGTGGCGGGCCAGTGTTTCGCGTATCAGGCAGATGGCGCGCGTGTCGTTGGCCGCGCCGGCGCCGGCGTCGCCGCCGTCTGCGTGGCGCAGCCAGCCGGCGGCGCCGAGGGCGCGCACCAGGTCGCGGCACTGCGCATCGACGTCGTGCCCGTGGGCGTCGCGCACATTGGCGGCGGCCCAGGCGTCGAGTTCGCGCTCAAGCTCGGCGTGGCGCGGTTCGAAAAATGGCCACGTCAGATAGGATTTGTCCGCCATCTCAATCGCCCTCGAACACCGGCTTCTCCTTCGCCACGAAGGCGTGGTAGGCGCGGTGGAAATCGTTGGTGGCCATGCAGATGGCCTGGGCCTGGGCTTCCGCTTCGATCGCTTCGTCCACGCCCATATTCCATTCCTGCTGCAGCATTTTCTTGGTCATGCCATGGGCGAAGGTGGGGCCGTTGGCCAGGCCCTGGGCGAAGTCCTGCGCGGCCTTGAGCAGCGCCTCCGGCGCGTGCAGGCTGTTGAAGAAGCCCCAGCGCTCGGCTTCCGCGCCGGACATGGAACGGCCTGTGTACAGCAGCTCCGACGCCCGGCCCTGTCCGATCACGCGCGGCAGCAGCGCGCAGGCGCCCATGTCGCAGCCGGCCAGGCCGACGCGCGTGAACAGGAAGGCGGTCTTGCTGCGCTCCGTGCCCAGGCGGATGTCTGAGGCCAGCGCCAGCATCGAGCCCGCGCCGGCGCAGACGCCGTCGATGGCCGCGATCACGGGTTGCGGGCAGGCGCGCATGGCTTTGACCACGTCGCCCGTCATGCGCGTGAATGCCAGCAGGCCAGGCATATCGAGTTTGGTCAGCGGGCCGATGATTTCGTGGACGTCGCCGCCGGAACAGAAGTTTTCGCCGGCGCCGGTAATGACGATGGCTTTCGCGTCGTCCGCATACGCCAGTGCGCGGAACAACTCGCGCAGCTCCGCGTAGGAATCGAAGGTGAGCGGATTCTTGCGCTCGGGGCGGTCCAGCGTGAGCGTGGCGACGCCGCCGTCCACGCTGAACAGGAAGTGCCTGGCCTGGTAGCCTGCCAGGTGCGCGCGGTTGCCCGGCAGCTCTTGCGGCTGGCCCTGAAGGTATTTCATGGTTTGTCCTTATTGAGATGGCCCTTCATCTGCGACAGCAGTTCGATCAGCTGGGCCTTGTCTTCGGTGGAGATGTCCTGCAGCAGTTCGGCCACCCAGCGCTCGTGCACGAGGGCCATCTGGCTGAAGGCCGTGCGTCCGGTGGGCGTGAGCTTGACACTGAAGGCGCGGCCGTCGTTCGGGTCGGGCACGCGCGCAACCAGGCCTTCCTGCTCCAGCTGGTCGGTGATGCCGGTGACGTTGCCGCCGGTGACCATCATGCGCTTGCTCAGTTCTCCCATGCGCAAGCCGTCCGGATAGCGTTCCAGCTGCGCCATCAGGTCGAAGCGCGGCAGGGTGATGCCGAATTGCGTGCGCAGGCGGCTGCGGATTTCGTTTTCGATGCGGGTGGTGCAGGAGAGCATGCGCAGCCAGAGCTTGAGCGACTGGTGGTGTTCGTCCTGCAGGCGGCTGGAGAGGTCGAGCATCGTGTCCCTCACATGACTTCGCCGCCGGCGACGGCGATCGATTGTCCGTTCATTGCGGACGAAGCGGGCTGGCACAGCCACGCGACCGCATTCGCCACTTCGTCCGGCTGCACCAGCTTTTGCTGCGGATTGCCGGCGGCCAGTTCGGCCCTCGCCTGCTCTTCGCTGCGTCCGGTTTTCTGCATGATATTGCTGATGGCGCCGGTCACGATGTCCGTTTCCGTGTAGCCGGGGCAGACGGCGTTCACCGTGATGTTCTTCGTCGCCAGCTCCAGCGCCAGCGCGCGCGTGAGGCCAACCAGGCCGTGCTTGGCGGCGACGTAGGCGCTCACGTATTTATAGCCTTTCAGGCCGGCGGTGCTGGCGATGTTGATGACGCGTCCCCAGCCCTGCTCCAGCATGTGCGGCAGCGCTGCCTGCGTGCAGAGGAAGGCGCCGGTCAGGTTCACGTTGAGCATTTGCTGCCAGTGTTCTTTCGTGGTCTTCGCAAAAGGCGCGGGGTGGGCTTGCCCTGCGTTGTTGACCAGGATCGCGATCGGGCCCAGCGCGGCCACCGCCGCCTGTATGGCAGCGTGGACAGAGGCTTCGTCGGTCACGTCCAGCTGCTGGACGAAGATACGGGGGCCGGCGGCAGAGACGATGGG
>DASWYX010000505.1:0-3580 GCA_036404755.1 Pseudoduganella sp. | reverse complement strand
CCATATCGTGCCCCAAAACAGCGCCGACAACACCACCGCCAGCGGCGAGAGTCCGGTACTGCGGCCATACACTTTTGGCTCGATGACGTTCGATAACACGAGCTCCATTGCGCCGTACATGATTACCACAGACAGCACCAGGCCCCAGCCGGGGTCAATGGCCGCTGCAAAACATGCGATGGCGGCGCCGGCGGCCAGCGCGCCCAGGTACGGGACGAAACGCATGACGGCACTGCAGGTTCCCCAAAGCAGCGGATGTGGTATCGACAATGCCCATAAGCCGGTTCCAACGGCAATACCGAACGCGCCATTGATGACGAATTGGGAAAGGAAAAAGCGCGAGACGCCTTGCGCGGCGTCGGCCAGGGCCCTGATGGTGCGGCTGATTTCCGTCTTGCGGCCAAGGCGCACGAGCCGGTCTTGCAGGGACTCATGTTCGAGCAGGATGAACATGAGCAGGACCAGCACAAGGCCCGCTTTGCCTAGCGGCTCCCATGCCAGCTTCGCCACATGCGTCAGCGCATCGCCGCCACCGGCTTCTGCGGCGGCGGCAGGCAGCGGCTGCGGCAACGGCCTGGATTCCGGCGCCGCAGCACCAGCGGACGGCATATGCGGATTGACCGTGCTCAAGGCGTCGCCGGCCAGCACGAGCAAATTGTCCGCAGCTGTGCGCAGCTGCGTTGCCTTCTGATGGAGGGCCGCACGGTACTGGGGTAACTCGTTGCCGACGCTGACAAGCTGAGTGGCCAGTGCCGCGATGGTTCCCGCGACGCAGCTTGCGGTCACCAGCAAGGTCGCCAGCGTGGCCTGCAAGCGGCTCAAGCCGGATCGTTGCAGGCGGCTGACCAGGGGGGCGGCAACGAGACTCAGGATGCCTGCCAGCGTAACCGGCTCCAGCACCTCGCGTCCAAAGTAGAGCACAGCGAGCACGCAGCTGCCGCCTATGAGGGAGTTTGCCGTAAAGCGCTGGGCAGGGTTTGGGTTGGTCACGGCGGCAATCGCAAAAAAAGGCACAAGCCCGGATCATACATTATATTGACAGCTACGTCAGTATGACGGTAATATCATTATGAAATGAGTGACGCAATTCAGGCGAAAGAACAAAACATCAATGAAACTCAAACGAAACCTTGCAGCCTTGCCGTTCCTCGCAGTCATCCTGTTCGGCATCGGGCTCGCTGCAATGGTGTACGTCAATATGGGCTCGATCAAAAACCTGAATGCTAAAGTGGGGGCCAATCATGCATTGCTCTCGCAGCTAGGCACGCTCGCGCAGGACATAGAAGGCCTGGGCGACGACCTGCTCGCTGCGCCCGGTAGTGAAGGTAAAGGACTTGAGTCGCTGGCGCTGAAGGCCAAGCGTGTACGCGACCAGCTTACTGCGCTCGGCAAGGCGCCTGAAAATAAGGTGCTCGCGGCGCGGCTGACCGAGGAGTTCGACATCTGGTACCGGCCCGCCATGCAGGCCCGCATCATGCATGCGCTGGAGCCGGGCGATCGCGATGCCGCGATCATTGTCTTCGAAGAGCATTACAAGATCCTGCAGGATGACCTCCAGCAGGCGCGCCTGGAAACCCTGCAGCAGTTTGCCGAAAGCGCCGCATCGAGCTATGGCGGCTCCAGTCGCGCCGTGCTGATCGTGCTGGCCGCAGCATTGCTGCTGATCGGTGCATTTGGCGGCACGGTATGGCACGCCGTACGTGCCAGCCGCGCCCGGGCGCAGGCACGGATGCCGTCGCGGCCGGCCCACACCCAGGGCCAGCAGCATGTGCTCGATGAGCTCAAAGCGCTGCGCCACAATCTGGACGCCGCCGTCGATCAGGTGCGCGCGGCAAGGCCGGCGGGCAAGTGAAATCGACCTGATGCAGTTTCGGCCTGGGCGCAGGCGGCCAACACGGCACGCCTGGCTCGGCCACCTCATTCGCGAATGCGGCTCTTGTATCTCCGGTCCGCGGCGCCCGGCTACAGCAGTTTTATCAGGCGCAGCTGGAGGAAGCTGGCGTGCTTCGCGTTGCGTGAGGAAGTCGTGTCGATATATTGGAGCGTCATGACCGCATCGACCACCGGCACGCGCGTCGTGAAGAATGCCCCCGCATTGGTCGAGCGGTAGCGGCTGGCGCCAAAGGGATTGTTCTGGTCGTCCTGGTACTGCTGCACGCGCAAGGCGTGAAGGCCGACGACGCCAATGGGCGTCATGTAGCCGGCGGCGAGTTCGACGCCAAACCAGTTCCCGCTACGCAGCTGATTGTCATGGTTGCGCGAATTCAGGCCCAGCGACACCTTGGCGCCCAGCGCTACTTTCGGGGTGGGCAGATAAGCGACCTGCAGGGCCGGGCGCACGGTGCGGAAGTTCCCCGTGCCCGCATCCGGTTTGGGGTCGGTCTGGTATTTTCCGGTAGGGAGAATCAGCGACGCGCCGCCAAGTACACGCCACCGCTCCCCGACAAATTGCCAGCCGCCCATCAGCTCGGCGTCCCCCAGCCCGTGCGTGATACCGGTCGCGGCGGCGCCCTGAGTACTGAGCGCATTCTGGTACTGGGCCTGGAACTGGTTTGCCACGCCGGCTTGTACCTGTGCCGGCATTGGCGCCGGCCACGAGAGGGACGGCGTTGCGCCACTGACGGCGATGTGCTGGTCCTTGCGGATATATGGCAAATCCAGGACGAACAGGTAACGCCCGCCGTTATACTGTTCCGTCGTGATGTAAGCGATGGCCAGATCGGTACGGGTCATCGAACCGTCGCCATGCACGGTGGTCTTGCCCGGCCCGTATGCGGGCTGCAGGGAGGACGGCAGTCCCGGCACGGACAGCGTTGCGCCCGGAACGGACAGGGTCAGGTCCTTGCCGTCGTCGCCGGTCACGCGGCGCACCGGCACGCGCGTGACCGCGGCGCCGAATGCCCAACCCGTCTGGTCGGGCGGGGCGAATATCTCTCCGCCCAGGCTGCCCGCCATGTTGTAGCGCGGCTCGAACCCTTCCGCGGCATAGGCGTTGGCCAGGCTGGCGGCCAGCATCGTGCCGCTGGCAACTTTCTTCAAAATGGTCATGCAAGTCTCCTTGTGTGATTAAACTTGTGTTGCAGGACAGTGAAAGAAAAAGACCCTGCCGCTGGCAGGCGGCAGGGAAAGAACCCCCGGTGGGGTTAAGAAGGCACCGGAGGCGAGACAGCGTCGATCACTGGACTGACAGATCCCATGAGGGCAAGCGATTCGCGCACGACACGCTCGGCGTCGGCCAGTGGCCCGTCGTGCAGCACGGTGCGATCGGGCCGGACCACCGCGACCCAGCCGACCGGTGCTGCACCGGGGACCAGGATGTCCGTCATGTCTTCCCAGGCATCCGCGTGCAGGCCGGTCTGGCCCCGGTGTCTCAGCGTCACGCTGCGGCCACCGGCGCCGCGCCAGTCGGCCAGCAGCGCCGCGCTCAATTCCTGCGTTGGATCGCAACCAAAGCCGACGAGCGTCAATGCATCACCCAGGCACTCGTCACTCAGCACGCACGGTGCGCCGGGCGCCGGACGTACCAATCCCTGGGGCAGCTGGCCGCCGCGGACCAAGCGGGACTGGCTTCTGCCGCCAT
>DASWYX010000504.1:0-1502 GCA_036404755.1 Pseudoduganella sp. | reverse complement strand
CATCGCCGAAGCGTAGGCGTGCAGCACGGTCGAACGGTGCGAATACAGCGCGCCTTTGGGGTGGCCGGTGGTTCCGGAGGTGTAGCACAGGGTGGCCGCCGAATTCTCGTCGAAGAGCGGCCAGTCGAAGTCCGCCGGCTGGCCGGCCAGCAGCGTCTCGTAGCTGATCAGATTGGGGATCTTCGTCTCCGCCGGCAGGCGGTCGGCGTCCGCCATCAGTACCCAGCCGCGCACGCCCTTGCAGTGCGGGACGATCGCCTCCACCAGCGGCAGGAAGCTCAGGTCGAAGAAGAGCAACTGGTCTTCGGCATGGTTGACGATGTAGGCAATCTGCTCCGGATGCAGGCGTGGATTGATCGTGTGCAGTACCGCGCCGGAGCCGGACACGGCATAGTAGGCCTCCAGGTGCCGGTAGCCATTCCAGGCCAGCGTGGCAACGCGCTCGCCCATGGCCACGCCGAAAGACGCCAGCGCATTGGCCAGCTGCTTCGAGCGCTGCAGGCAGTCGCGCCAGGTGTAGCGGTGCACATCGCCTTCCACGCGGCGGGAAACGATTTCCGTCGCGCCGTAATGGCGGGCAGCAAACTCGATGATGCTCGAAATGAGCAGCGGCTGGTCCATCATCTGTCCCATGACCGGGCTCTTCGGATATGCCTGCATAACAGTCTCCCTTTAGTTTTTTGACAAGCATGTCGCTGCCGCCATCCCAGCGTCAATGGATTTCAATGGCGCACCGCAGCAAATATGCAATTCGGCGCGCTGCGCTAAAATGCGCCTGTTCGTTTAATGATTGGAAACGCCATTACTGCCGCCGCCCTCCCCTTCGAAAATTCCTTTGCGAGCCTGCCGCCTGCCTTCTACACGCGGTTGATGCCCACGCCTTTGCCTGCGCCCTACCTGGTTGCCGTCAGCCCGAAGGCTGCCGCGCTGGTCGGGCTGGACCCCGCAGCGATGGGTGACGAAGACACGGTCGCCACGCTGATCGGCAACCGCGTGCCGGACCGCGCGAAGCCGCTGTCCGCCGTGTACTCCGGACATCAGTTCGGCGTCTGGGCCGGCCAGCTGGGCGACGGACGCGCCATTCTGCTGGGCGACGTGGCCACGCCGGACGGCCCGATCGAGCTGCAGCTGAAAGGTTCCGGCCTCACGCCGTACTCCCGCATGGGCGACGGCCGCGCCGTGCTGCGCTCCTCGATCCGCGAATTCCTCTGCTCGGAAGCCATGCATGCGCTGGGCATTCCCACCACGCGCGCCCTGTCGGTCGTCGGTTCGGACCAGGGCATCGTGCGCGAATCGATCGAATCGGCCGCCGTGGTGATCCGCATGGCGCCCACCTTCGTGCGCTTCGGCTCCTTCGAACACTGGTTCTACCGCAACAAGCCGGAAGAACTGAAACAGCTGGCCGATTACGTGATCGAGCGCTTCTACCCGGAGCTGGCAGGCGCGCCCAACCGCTACGCGGCTTTGCTGGAGGAAGTCGCGCGCCGCACTGCGCGCCTGAT
>DASWYX010000503.1:0-7184 GCA_036404755.1 Pseudoduganella sp. | reverse complement strand
TGTGACCGGAGCGAGGCAGGAAAGTTCAAACTATCAGACCTTGCCGAACACCAGGCTGCCGTTGGTGCCGCCGAACCCGAAGGAATTCTTGACGGCGTACTGGATCTTGGCGTCACGCGCGATGTTCGCGCAGAAGTCCAGATCGCAGGCCGGGTCCTGGTTGAAGATATTGATCGTCGGCGGGATCACCTGATGGTGGAGCGCCAGCACGGTGAACACCGACTCCAGGCCGCCCGCGCCACCCAGCAGGTGACCGGTCATCGACTTGGTGGAGCTCACGACCAGATTCTTCGAATGCTCGCCGAAGGTGCGCTTGATGCCCTGCACTTCCGCCACATCGCCCAGCGGGGTCGACGTGCCGTGTGCGTTCACGTATTGCACCTGGTCCGGATTGATGCCGGCGTTGCGCAGCGCGGACTGGGCCGACTTGCTGCCGCCAGCGCCATCTTCCAGAGGCGAGGTCATGTGGTATGCGTCCGCGCTCATGCCGAAGCCATGCACTTCCGCATAGATCTTCGCGCCGCGCGCTTTGGCGTGTTCATACTCTTCCAGCACCATGACGCCGGCGCCTTCGCCCAGCACGAAACCGTCGCGGTCCTTGTCCCATGGACGGGACGAGGTCGCCGGGTCGTCGTTGCGAGCGGACAGGGCGCGAGCCGAAGCGAAGCCGCCCAGGCCCAGCGGCGACACGGTCGATTCCGAGCCGCCGGCCACCATCATGTCGGCATCGCCGTATTCGATCAGGCGGGCTGCAGCGCCGATGCAGTGCAGGCCGGTGGTGCAGGCCGTCACGATCGCCAGGTTGGGACCGCGCATGCCGTACTTGATCGACAGGTTACCGGAGATCATGTTGATGATCGAGGACGGCACGAAGAACGGCGAAATGCGGCGCGGGCCGCGCTTGTCGTAGTCTTCCTTCTGCTCTTCGATCATCGGCAGACCGCCGATGCCGGAGCCGATGATCACGCCGATGCGATCGGCGTTCTCTTCGGTAACGGTAATACCGGAATCCTGGATCGCCTGGATACCAGCCGCCATGCCGTAATGGATAAAGATATCCATATGGCGCGCTTCCTTGGCGTCGAGATAGTCCTCGACGTTGAAGCCTTTGACTTCACCCGCAAACCGGGTGGAGAAAGCCGACGCGTCAAATCGGGTGATGTTAGCAATCCCGGACTTGCCCTCGGTAAGTGCCTTCCACGCATCAGCAACCGTGTTGCCGACCGGGGAAACACAGCCGAGGCCGGTAACCACTACACGACGGTTCTTAGAACTCAAGCGAATCTCCTGGAGTAGATCAGGGTCAGGGCTTATCAGGCCTTGACGTGTGCAGTTGCGTAGTCGATCGCTTGCTGCACGGTGGTGATCTTTTCAGCCTGTTCGTCAGGGATTTCCATCTCGAACTCGTCTTCCAGTGCCATTACCAGCTCAACGGTGTCGAGGGAATCGGCGCCCAGGTCGTCCACGAAGGAAGACTCGTTCTTGATGTCTGCTTCAGCGACGCCCAGTTGTTCAGCGACGATTTTCTTAACGCGTTGTTCGATATCCGACATGTTATGGCTCCATTATGTTGTTACGGAAAGCGCGCATTTTAGCAGGTTTGCGCGCCGAAAAACTAATTTCGGTGCTTGATTTGATCTGCGCCGAAATCGCTGTTAAAAGACTTGAACACGCGGCCATTATGCCGCATGAACTCATCAATTCATATACATACCACCATTTACATGCAGGGTGGTGCCGGTAATATAAGCGGCCTGCGGCGACGCCAGGAAGGCGACCGCTGCAGCAATATCTTCAGGCTTGCCGAGACGGCCCAGCGGGATCTGCGTGAGCAGCGCCGTGTGCTGGTCTTCGCCCAGTGCCTTGGTCATGTCGGTGTCGATGAAACCTGGCGCAACACTGTTGACAGTGATGTTGCGGCTGCCGATTTCACGCGCCAGCGCGCGGGTCATGCCCTCCACGCCCGCCTTGGCGGCAGCATAATTCATCTGGCCGGGATTGCCGGCCGAGGCCACCACCGAGGTGATATTAATAATACGCCCGGTTTTCGCTTTCATCATGCCCCGCAGGACGGCGCGCGACAGACGGCCGACGGAAGTCAGGTTGGTCGCGATCACGCTGTCCCATTCCTCATCCTTCATGCGCATCGCCAGCTGATCCTGGGTAATGCCGGCATTGTTGACGAGGATGCCGACGGCGCCGAATTCCTTGCCGATCTCATCGATGACGGCCGCGCAGCGTTCGGCGTCGGTCACGTTCAGCACCATGCCCTTGCCGGCGTCCGCGCCGATCTCGGCCAGGTAGGCCGAGATGGCTTGCGCGCCCGCTTCGGTAGTGGCGGTGCCGATGACTTTCGCGCCCTGCCTTGCCAGTTCCTGCGCGATGGCCTTGCCGATACCGCGCGATGCGCCCGTTACCAGGGCAACTTGATTAGCCAGAGTCATTCTTATCCTTTTATTATTTGAAGGTTGCCAGCAGGCGTTCCAGGGAAGCCTGATCGAAGATCGCGTCGCCTACCAGACTGGTGTCGATGCGCTTTGCCAGGCCCATCAGGACCTTACCCGGACCGCATTCGATCACATTGGTGATGCCGTCCGCAGCGACCTTTTGCATGGTCTCCACCCAGCGCACCGGGCTTGCCGCCTGGCGCACCAGTGCATCCTTGATGGATGCGGGATCGTTCAGCACGGCCACGTCCACATTGTTGATCAGCGGGATCTGCGGCGCATTGAAATGGATATTGGCCATGTAGTCGCGCAGGCGGTCCGAAGCCGGCTTCAGCAGCGAGCTGTGGAACGGCGCGGAGACCGGCAGGCGCATGGCGCGCTTGGCGCCCTTGGCTTTGGCGAATTCGCAAGCCTTGTCGACAGCGGCGCTGTGGCCCGCGATCACGACCTGGGCCGGCGCGTTGAAGTTGACGGCTTCCACCACCTCACCGGGCACGGCCGCCAGCGCTTCGGCACAGGCGGCGCGCACGTCATCATCGGACAGGCCCAGCACGACAGCCATCGTGCCCTGCCCCACCGGCACGGCTTCCTGCATCGCTTGCGCGCGGAAACGCACCAGCGGCACGGCATCCTTGAAATCGATCACGCCGGCGGCGACCAGGGCGGAGTACTCACCCAGGCTGTGACCGGCAACGACGGAAGGCACGGGACCGCCGGCGGCGATCCAGGCGCGATAAGCCGCCACAGCAGCGGTCAGCATGACCGGCTGGGTATTGGTAGTCAGGTCCAGTTCTTCTTTCGGGCCTTCAGCCATCAGCTTGCCGAGGTCGAACTGCAGTGCGTCCGACGCTTCAGCGATGGTCTGCGCCACGACCGGGTTGCCGGCGAAGCCGTCCATCATGCCGACAGCCTGCGAACCCTGGCCCGGGAAAACGAATGCGAATTTGGTCATTATTTAGAGCTCTTATTCTAAAAACGGTCGAATTTTACACGTCACATGCGCGCGATTCCTAGCGCGGCGTAAAGCTTTCTTACATGCGCGCCAGGACGGCGCCCCAGGTAAAGCCGCCGCCTACGCCTTCCCTCAGCACCACATCGCCCTTCTTCACGCGGCCGTCGCGCACCGCGGCGTCCAGCGCCAGCGGGATCGAGGCAGCGGACGTGTTGCCGTGCTGGTCGACGGTCACCACCATCTTTTCCGGCGACATGCCCAGCTTCTTGGCGGTGCCGTTCATGATGCGGATATTGGCCTGGTGCGGGATCAGCCAGTCGATCTTGTCGGCGGTCATGTCGGCCGCTTCCAGCGCCTCGTAAGCCACTTTCTCCAGCACGCTCACGGCCAGCTTGAACACGGCCTGGCCATCCATATACAGGTAGGCCGAACCGGCCACAGCGCCGCCGGCCACATTGCCGGGGATGCTCAGGATGTCCGAATGGCGGCCGTCCGCGTGCAGCTTGCACGACAGGATGCCCGGCTCTTCCGACGCCGTCATGACGATGGCGCCGGCGCCGTCGCCGAACAGCACGCAGGTGGTGCGGTCTTCGAAATTCAGGATGCGCGAGAACACTTCAGCGCCGATCACCAGCACATTCTTGTGCAGGCCGGACTTGATGAAGGAATCGGCGCTGGCCATCGCGTAGACGAAGCCCGAGCAAACGGCTTGCACATCCACGGCGGCGCAGTTGTTGGTCATGCCCAGCTTCTTCTGCACGATGCAGGCGGTGCTGGGGAAGGAACCGAAGAAATCGGGGGTCGAGCTGGCGACGATGATCAGGTCGATATCGTCCGGCTGCAGGCCGGCCGCATCCAGCGCCTGGCGCGCGGCCAGCACGCCGAGGTCGGACGAAGCCTGTTCCGGCTCCGCGTAATGGCGCGCGGAGATGCCGCTGCGCGACACGATCCACTCGTCCGAGGTTTCGATGCCCTTGGCCGCCAGCTGGGCGGCCAGTTCATTGTTCGTTACGCGCTTCTCAGGCAGATAGCTGCCCGTGCCGATGATTTTGCTGTACAGGGTCATGCGTGTCTCTTCCGCCGTTGGACGGCTCAATAGGGTTTTCCTGGGGCATGAGTTCGGCAATCATTGCCGACAGATGCTCTTGTACATCATTTTTTGCAGCATCATACGCTCTGCGGATCGCCCACTCATAGCCTTCCGCATCGGCGCCGCCGTGCGACTTCAAGACAAGGCCACGCAAACCAAGGAGGCTGGCGCCGTTATAGCGGGAGGGATTGAGGCGTTTGCCAATCATCTTCAGGGCGCTGCGGGCGATCAGCGCGCCCAGCATGGTCAGCGGGCTGCGGCGGAATTCCGTGTTCAGCACGTCCTTCACGAAACGCGCCAGGCCTTCGACAGCTTTCAGCGTGACATTGCCGACGAAGCCGTCGCACACCACGATGTCAGTCGTGCCCTTGAAAATGTCGTTGCCTTCCACGTTGCCGTGGAAGTTCAGGGCGCCGCGGTCATGGTCAGCCTGCAGCAGCTTGGCCGTGGCCTTGACCACTTCGTTGCCCTTGATGTCCTCCGTGCCCACGTTCAGCAGGCCGATGGTCGGGCGTTCGATGCCCTCCACCGCTTGCACCAGCACATACCCCATGATGGCGAACTGGTGCAGGTGGTGCGGTTCGCAATCCACGTTGGCGCCGAGGTCGAGGGTATAGGTGGGCTTGCCCTTCTGGTTGGGCAGGATGGAGCAGATGGCCGGGCGGTCCACGCCAGGCATGGTTTTCAGTACGTAGCGCGACACCGCCATCAGCGCAGCGGTATTGCCGGCGGAAACGCTGGCGTGCGCCTTGCCTTCCTTGACTTGTTCGATCGCCACGCGCATCGACGAATCCTTCTTGCGGCGCAGGGCGACCTCGAGCGGGTCATCCATCGTGACCTGTTCGGATGCGTGAAGGATGGAGATGCGGGGCTGCGTTTCGGCGTGGTGCTTCTTCAGTTCAGCGCGGATGACGTCTTCCAGGCCCACAAGGATGAGCTCTGCGTCAGGTTCGTGCTTAAGGAAAGAGAGTGCGGCGGGGATGGTGACAGATGGGCCGTGATCGCCACCCATGCAGTCGATAGAGATTTTGATTGTCATTGCCGGGTTGCTTAAATCCTAAAGAAAAAGCGGCGCGACGACAGGGGACCTGCGTTGCACCGCTTTGTCTAGACTGAAGCAAAAACGTCGATTACTCGTCGTTCTTGGTCTTCAGTACCTTGCGACCACGATAGAAGCCGTTCGGGCTGATGTGGTGACGCAGGTGGGTTTCGCCGGTGGTTGGCTCAACGGCCAGGTTCGGGGCAACCAGGAAATCGTGCGAACGGTGCATGCCGCGCTTCGATGGGGACTTCTTATTCTGTTGAACAGCCATGATGACTCCTAATACTAAAGTTCTAAGATTTTAACACATCCGATGCGCAAAAACATGCGTATCGAGTATCCCAGCGGCAAACCGGCCGCCACGTACTGCCAAATACCATGCCAATACTCGATTACTGCACGCGTTTTGACACGTTCTTACATGGCGGGTCTATGACCCGCCGAAGTTCCGGTCCGGGACGACCAAACTCGCCCGGTTTGGCGGATCCAATCCGCCGAAATTCTTATTGATCCGCTTTCAGACCCTTGAGGGTGGCGAAGGGCGACTCCTTCGCGCTTTTCGCTTTGTCGAGCAGCGATGTGTCGGGGCACACCTCATGCTTCGGCGCTTGCGGCAAGGCCAGCAGGGCCTCGTCTTCTACCAGATCCATCAGGTTCATCGAACGCGTGCCGACGATTACGTCGATGCTTTCGTCGTCGATGACTTCCTCGATTTCATCAGCTTCCTCGTCATCTTTGCCCAGCATCAGCAGGGTCGAGGAATCCATTTCATATTCAAACGGGCTCAGGCAACGCTGGCACACCAGTTGCACTTTGCCGGCAACGGTCAGGCGCAGCTGCGGATAACCATGTTTGCTCGTGATGCCTTCGGCCTTCCAGGTCACCTCACCGGAATTGTCAGCACATTCCTTGCTCAGTCGGGTCATTTCAGCCACGGGCGTTACGCCTTCGCGGGTGCTGTTGGTCCGACAGAACTCAAAGGCGTCGATCTCAAAAGCGTTCATGGACTAAAATTTCCCTCGAAAACCTGCGATAATAGCAGGATTTTCGCCGTCGCGTCAAAGACTTGCGCGATTTTTCGCTGCATTTCGACGGCGCACAAGCATATAACATTTCCCTGATGAAAACAACTCGACTCATCCTCGCTTCCAGCTCCGCCTACCGCCGCGAGCTGTTGTCGCGCCTGCAGTTGCCGTTCGAGGTGGACGTGCCGGACATCGACGAAAGTCCCCTGCCCGGCGAGTCGCCTTCAGCCACCGCCCTGCGCCTGGCGCGCGAGAAGGCTGCCGCTGTGGCGGCGCGCCATCCTGATGCGCTGGTGATCGGTTCCGACCAGGTCGCCACGCTGGACGATGAGCAGATCGGCAAGCCCGGCAACCACACCGCCGCCCTCGCCCAGTTGCAGAAAATGCGCGGCCGCGAAGTGGTCTTCCACACGGCGCTGTGCCTGTGGGATGGACGCAACAATACGCATCAGCTGGAGGATATCCGCACCACCGTGAAGTTCCGCGATCTGCCGGATGAGGAGCTGGACGCTTACCTGCGCATCGAGCAGCCTTACGATTGTGCCGGAAGCGCGAAAAACGAGGCGCTCGGGATTGCGATCCTGGAGCGCATCGATTCGAGCGATCCGACTGCGCTGACGGGGCTGCC
>DASWYX010000502.1:0-1739 GCA_036404755.1 Pseudoduganella sp. | reverse complement strand
ATGGTGGATGAACTGTAATGGGCAGCATTATCGTCAGAGGCCTGGGCAAGGCATACAAGCAGTATCACAATCAATGGGACAGGCTGGCCGAATGGGTCCTGCCGGGCAAGCATCCGCGCCACAACCTGAAGTGGGTCCTGCAGGACATCAACTTCCAGCTGGCGCCCGGTGAAGCCGTCGGCATCATCGGCATCAACGGCGCGGGCAAGAGCACGCTGCTGAAAATGATCACCGGCACCGCGCAACCGACAACCGGCAGCGTGACCATTACCGGCCGCGTGGCGGCGCTGCTGGAACTGGGCATGGGCTTCCATCCCGATTTCACGGGACGCCAGAACGCCTACATGGCCGGCCAGCTGATTGGCCTGAACGTGGACGAGATCACCAGGCTGATGCCGCAGATCGAATCCTTCGCCGAGATCGGCGACTACATCGACCAGCCGGTGCGCGTGTATTCCTCCGGCATGCAGATGCGCCTTGCTTTCAGCGTGGCGACCGTGGTGCGGCCGGACGTGCTGATCGTGGACGAAGCGCTGTCCGTCGGCGACGCTTACTTCCAGCACAAGAGCTTCCAGCGCATCCGCGAATACCGCCAGCAAGGCACCACGCTGCTGATCGTGAGCCACGACCGCGCGGCCATGCAGTCGATCTGCGACCGCGCCATCCTGCTCGACCGCGGGCGCCTGGCCAAGCAGGGCACGCCGGAAGAAGTGATGGACTACTACAACGCGCTGATCGCCGAACGCGAAGGCTCCACCGTGCAGCAGACCGTGACGGAAGAAGGCCGCGTGCAAACCAGCTCCGGCACCGGCGAAGCCACCGTCACCGAGATCGCGATCGAGAACGAGGCCGGCGAACCGCAGGAAGTGCTGAACGTGGGCGTGCCCGTCACCCTGCGCGTGAAGGTGCGCGTGAACAAGCCCGTGCCGCGCCTGGTGCTGGGCTACATGATCAAGGACCGCCTGGGCCAGCAGATCTACGGCACCAACACCCATCACATGGACCAGCCGCTGACCGACCTGCGCGCCGGCGAAGAGCTCGAATACCGCTTCCGCTTCCCGCTCAACCTGGGCGCCGGCAGCTATTCGATCACGACCGCGCTCACCAGCAGCGAAACCCATCTGGCCGATAACTACGAATGGCGCGACCTGGCCGCGCTGTTCATCGTCATGAACATGAACCGGCGCGAGTTCGTTGGCAGCAGCTGGCTGGAACCGCAAGTGGAGATTGCAAGATGAATCAACCCTTCTATCGCGCTTTCGAGGACCGCTACCGCGGCTCGCGCGACACCATCAAACAGCGCCTGCGCGCCTACGCGCCTTTCCTGGCCGCCCTGCGCGGCGATGCGTCCGCACCGCGTGCACTTGACCTGGGCTGCGGCCGCGGCGAGTGGCTGGAGCTGCTGGGCGAGGAAGGCTTCGCGGCACGCGGCATCGACCTTGATGAAGGCATGCTGGCCGCCTGCCATGAGCGCGGCCTGAACGTCGAACAGAAGGACGCGCTGGCCGCCCTGCGCGAGGCGCCAACGGCAAGCCTGTCCCTGGTTTCCTCCTTCCACCTGGTCGAGCACCTGCCCTTCGACCTGGTGCGTGAGCTGATCGCTGAAGCCCTGCGCGCGTTGCAGCCGGGCGGCCTGCTGATCATGGAAACGCCCAACCCGGAAAACCTGACCGTAGGCGCGACCAGCTTCTACATGGACCCCACCCACCTGCATCCGCTGCCACCGAGCCTGCTGTCCT
>DASWYX010000501.1:0-16206 GCA_036404755.1 Pseudoduganella sp. | reverse complement strand
CCAGGACGAGGCCAATGGTCAGCAGCAGCTGGAACATTGCTGTACCGCGTCCGCGCACAGCCGCCGGCAGACACTCGGCCAGGTATAACGGGACTACCACGCCAATCAGGCCGCCGCTGACGCCCTGCAGCAGCCGTCCAGCCAGCAGCGGCAGATACCCGTCCGCAAGCGCGATCAGCGGAATGCTCAGGCTGAAGAGCGCGCCGGCCAGCACCATCAGCCGTTTTCGGCCCAGGAAGTCAGCAAGGGCGCCGGCCGCCAGCGACGACAGCACCGACCCAAGCAGCACCGCCGCGACGACAAAGCCCAGTTGCTGTGCCGAGAGCTTCCACAGCTGCGCGGCGCTGGCTTCGAGATAGGGCAGGGCGCCGGCAATGATGCCGACGTCGATCCCGTACAGCAGGCCACCCAGACCGGCGACCAGCAACAAATAGTGGACCTGCGCTTCAGGCGCGTGAAAATTCATGATGTGCTCCAGGGATGGGTGAGGTATTCACGCGGGTCACTCCGCGATCAGGATTCCAATACCGCGTGCTGCCAGCGTCGCGCGGACGTCCGGGGCCAGGCTTGCGTCGCTGATGATGGTATGGACGCGATCGAGCGCGCAGACCCGGTGGGGGAGAAGTTGTCCAAATTTCGAACTGTCGGCGAGGAGGATGACCTGGCGCGCATGTTCGGTCATGAGTGCGGCCAGACGGGCCTCCGCGCCATCGTGCGTCGACAGGCCGTAGTGTGGGTCGCAGCCATCCGCGCCGAGGAACAGCTTGTCGAACCGCCCAGTATTCAGGCTGGCCTCCGCCTGCGAGCCTTGCATCGACTGCGAGCATTGGCGCAGATTGCCGCCGGCCAGTGTCAGGCTGATGTCCGGCGCCAGGGAAAGCGCGCTGGCGATTGGCAGGCTGTTGGTGAATATGGTCAGCGGCGCCCGTGCGGCGAGGTGGTGGGCCATCATCAATGTGGTGCTGCCTGCACCGAGAATCAGCTTGTCGGAGCGGTTCACCAGCTCTGCCGCCCTGATGGCGATACGCGCCTTGCGTTCGGAGCGCAGCGTGCGTTTTACGGCCAGCGATGTCTCGGCTGGCGCATGGCGCGCAAGCCTGGCTCCGCCGTGCTGGCGCTCGACCAGCCCGGCCATCGTAAGTGCCCACAGGTCCCCGCGCACGGTCACGGCGGAGACGCCAAGGTCCTGGGCCAGGGACGCTACCCTGACCTGCGGCCGGTGCTGCAGGGTTTGCAGTATCAGCGCGCGGCGCGCCTGGCAACTGAGCACGATGGCCTCCGCGCCACTTCAGTACTGCGGGCCGTGAATGACGAAGGGTCCGCCGATGTACCTGGCTGGCAGATCGTCGTCAGCGGGGCGCTCGCCGGTATCGGGGAACAGGTGGGCGAATGCGCGCGAGTTGTCCCTGGGGCGGAAGCCCAGGTGGCCGGCCTTGCCGTTATCCCACCACCTGACATCGTTGTCGGAAGAGCCGAACACGATGGTATGTCCGACGCGAGGCGTCATCAGCGAGCAGCGCAGCAGCTCCACAAAATCATCCTGCGACAGCCAGGTCGCCATGGTGCGGCGCGTGGTGGGCTGAGGCAGCACGGAGCCAATGCGTATGCAGACAGTCTCGATGCCGAAACGGTCGTAGTAGTAGCGGCTCAGCGCCTCGCCGAAACATTTGCTGACGCCATAGAAGCCGTCGGGCCGCACGGGCATGTCCGTATCGATCACGCGCGTGTTCTCGTAAAAGCCCACGGCGTGATTGGAGCTGGCGAAGATCACGCGTTTCACGCCTGCCTTGTGTACGGCTTCGTAGAGGTGATGAAGGCCCAGTATATTGGCCTGCATGATCGGCTCGAAGCGGTCTTCCACCGATATGCCGCCGAAATGGAGGACTGCGTCAACGCCTTCCATTATCGACAGCACACTGTCGCGGTCGGCCAGGTCACAGCGCATTATTTCCTCGCCCGGTGCGGCCGGTCCGAGGTCGCAGCGGTCGCTCAGGCGCAGTACCTGGGCCCAGGGCTTCAGCCGGGCCCGCAGCAATTGACCGAGTCCGCCGCCGGCGCCGGTGAGTAATAGCCGCTTGAACGGTTTGGAGGAGGGAATGGTTTGGGCCATCGATGTTTCCTTTTCATGTTCTGTGTGAACGTTATCACATATAGTTCGGTTCGGGCAAGCAGGATGGCTTTTTTGCGACAGCCTGGGGCAGCAGCTCCGCATTCGGCCCCGATTGTGAAAATCAATTTGATAAGGTTGTATGGGAACGTTATCATAAAAACGTAAGCGCCAGGAGGTGAACATGACGACCCTGCATAACCAATCCGAGCTGCGATGGCTCGATCTCGGTGGCTACAAGACCGCCACTGAACTATCGAGGCAGCCAGCCATATGGCGTCGCCTGGCCGACCTGTTGCGGTAACTGTCGCCGGAGCTGCGCACCTTGATCGCAAGCAGTGCGGACGATCCTTGTTGCGAGCTATTGCTGGTCGGCCCAGGTAGCTCCGCCCATGGCTGCGGGCTGGCGGCGCAAGTGCTGGGCAGGGTGTGCAAGGCCAAAGTGCGTGCCGTCACCGCCGCCGATTTGCGCCGTCATCCTGCGCAGCATCTGGAGCCTGGGCGGCTGCGCTTGGTGCTGATGTGCGATGGCGACAGCAGCGGCGAGATTGCCGGCTTGCTGCGGGCACGGGTTCCCGATGCGCCGGTCCTCAACATCGTAGGGATGCGATCAAAGGGAGCTGACCGGATGTTGAGACTGAATCTGCCACCAGCGGCGGCGGGCTTCAGCCTCCTGCTGCTGGCGGCATTGGGGTTGCTGCACCGGGATGCGGAAGTGGATTCGCCTGACAGAATCGAGGCCTTGGCCGCGCTGGGCTCGCACTGGATGGCGCGCTGTGCCGCCGAGTGGCACGCCATGGGTCAGCGCGACGCTAATCGCGTCGTGTTCGTCGCAAGCGGGGAACTGCAATTTCTCGCGTGTGAGGCGGCAGGGAACATGATGGAAATGAGCGAAGGGCAGGTCGCCGGTGTGGTGGCCAGCCCGCTCGGCCTCCGCTGCGAGCTTGAGCAGTTGCCTGCCGCGACGCAGCTGGTGGTATTCCGCAGCCAGGATGCCCATGCGCGGCGGTATGAAGACGCACTGCTCTCCGCGCTGAATGAAGCAGGCGGCTTCGCAGGAAGCTTGCTGGTCCTGGACGGGTGGGCGTTCGGCGCGCCTTGGCCGATGCCCGATGCCTGGCTGGCGGCTGCATACGCGCTGCCGGCGCAAGTGCTGGCGCTGCACCATGCGGTTCGGCTGGGTATCGAACCGGACCGGTTCACGGGCTGCCAGGAGTGGCATCCGATCGGTGCGCCGGACTGGCGCCACGACCTGGGCGGGTTTTATGGCCTGGACCGGGGCCAGTTGAATGTCCTTGCTGCCGCCTGAAGCCGCAATGCCGGGAGTTTTGTCGATTTGCGTAGTTAACGTTACCTTTAATCGAAGAGAGGAGTGTAGATGAAATCAGTATGCGCCGGACTTTTTGCAAGCGCCAGCTTGCTGCTGTGCCACGCCGCGTCGGCGGGTGTGACGACTTACACAGGCAGCGTGCTGGCGGCGCCGGGCGGCAGTTTCGGGCTGGTGGCGCAAAGGCTGTTCGACCAATCCGGCTTGTCGGCCGGGTATGTGAATGGCGTGAGCGACTTCGCCCAGTATGCGGCGGCGGGTGTGACTCACCTGGGTTCTTCCAACACCAATGGCACCGGCTATCTGGCGGCTGCCGGCGCAACGGTGGACATTGACCTGGGCAGCACGCTGCTGCTCAGCAGCCTGGCACTTTGGAACGATAACGACGCACAAGGAGTGCGCAATTTCAGCCTGTCCATTGCCGATAACCCGGCATTCAATAACGCCGTCTCGCTGGGCAGCTTCGTTGCGACTTACGGCAGCAATAATGCTTTCCTGACCTATGGCCAGGGCACGGCGGCGCAAGTATTCGATTTGAATGATGCAAGCGGGCGCTATGTGCGCGTCAAATTTGAGAATGCCTACAGCGGAAGCAATATCAATGTAGGCGAGATGGTGTTCGGCGGCTCAACGCCGCAGCCGGTCCCTGCGCCAGATTCCCTGGCGCTCGCCGGCATCGGCTTGCTTGCCTTGTTCACCTTCAGTCGCCGCGCTAAGTGACCTCCCAGGCAGCCGGCATCGCATCGCCGGCAGCCGCCCGAGGGCGTTTTATTGCACCAGCAGGATCAGTGCCGGCCGCTTTGCCGCCGTGCTGTTCTCGCGTGACGCATAATCGGCCGATCCATTGCTGCCATAGTTCTGCGCCGCTTCGATGTCGAAGGACAGCAGCTTGTTGCCGCTCATCGCCGACTGCACCTGCTGCGTCACATCGATCTGCACCGGTGTATTGACGGCGGGAACAGCGAAGCTGCTTACCAGTGAGCCATTAGCGGGAGCGCTGTTCCAGGTCAGGCCGGCCTCGGTCCAGTTGGCATCGGCGGACTGGTAAAGATTGTGCGTCATTCCCGTCGTCGCCACCGTCGTTGGCGTGAGCCGCAGGTAGGCGCCAACGACGGTGCCTGCCACGCTGGCGAGGTCGAATTTCAGCAAACCCTTGCGTGCATAGCTGGTCGCATCGTTCTTGACGGTGAGCGTGCTGGCCGTGCCGAAGTTCGTATTGGCGTAAGTGCCATCGCGCACGTAGCCGTCTGCCGCGGGCGCCAGCGAGACCGAACTGCCGCTGACCGTGAAGCGTGCGGCAAAGGATTTGCCGGCCGAACCGTTGACGTTGACCTGCATCCTGATGGTCGGCGTGGTCTGTGTCACCGTGATGCCGGGATCGCTGGACAGCACGGCAGTCGCCACGCGGTTTACTTCGATATTCAGGCTGCCGGTATTGAGCTGGGTCGGATCGGCGACGCTGACCTGCAGGTCGGAGCCATTCTGTTTCAGCATGACGGCCGACTTCCTGTCGCTGGTGATCAGCGGCTGGCCATCCGCGTTGACCGTCTTGGCGGAATCATTCCAGAAGACGGCGCCGGTAACGCCTTGCACCGTATCCTTCACCGCAGTGGCACTGGTCGAGCGTTCAAGCACCGTGATGCCGGGGTTGGCGGCTATTGCGGCCATTTGCTCCGCGCTGCGGTTTGGAACAACGATGTAAGTGTAGGCGGCGCCGTTGGGGTTGACGCCGTGATCCAGCGCCAGGGTCAGGTAGTTTTCGCTGACCTGAGTGGGATTGCCCAGCGAGTAGACATCGCTCCACGCCCCGGTGCGGCGTTCGCGCACGCCGCTAACGGCTGGCGCATCGGGGAAAACGTAGCCGATATCCGAACCTGGCACGTTCCCCGCCAGGTGCGCCCAACTCACGCCGTTCATGGTTTCGCCCCATGGGATGAAGGGGTCTTTTGCCGTGCCGTTGATCGTGAGTGTATTGCTGCCATCCTCGCCCAGCCTGCGGTTTTCAACGATGGTTTCGACGTCGCTGCCGTCCGTGGTGGTGATGCCGGCGCCCACGGCAACCATCTTGTCGCCGAAATAGAACCAGGCCTTCTTGCCGCTCAGCGGCGTGCCCGTGACGCTGCTCATCGCATAGTCCATGCCCACGGCAGCATACTGGCCGCCCAGTTCTGCGCCGCCCACGCCCGTGCGCGTATTGCCGTAGTGCTTCCATGCTACCGGCGTGCCGCTGCCGCTATGGTCGGTCGTGATGCCGGCCAGGCGCCACATGTCCACGGTGGCCCAGTAGTTGCCGCCGTATTGCGACTGGTCGGCGTTATACAGGTAGGTCATGCCTATGCCGGTCCACCATCCATGCAGGTTTTCGCCATTACCCGATTCGAAGGCCGACATGCGCTTCGAGAACATGGATAGGCCGAAGGCGTGGCCGGGCTTGCGCTGCACGACGCGGTCTGCGGACGCGAAGACATGGGTTTCCTCCGGTTCCGGCGCGGCGGGGATGGCGGGGTTGTTCAGGACCGCCTTCAATTGCGTGATGTCGCTTGCGCTCAGGCTTCCGCCCGCATTGGGCGCGAAGTATGAGGCGCCGAACGTCGTGTCGCGCTGCATCCAGCCCTTCAGCACGGACCTGATCTGGTCGCCCTGCGACTGTGGCAGTGCGGCGGCCAGGTTGACCATCGTGGCGGCGATGCTGCGCCCCACGACATGGTCGCTTACGCCTTGCCTCGACAAGCCGCGCCCGCGCTGGCTGTCCATCACGGCTCCGTCGTAGATAAAGGGACGGAAGGCTTTCATGGTCCAGTCATACGGATTATTGATGTTTGGATCGTTTATCGGCCAGCTGGAGCCATTCAGCAGGTAGTAAAGGCGCGCGATGTCGCCCAGGAGCACTGCGCCATAGCCACCGATATAGGGTTCGTGCGTATGCTGGACAAAGGAGCCGTCCACGTAAAAGCCGTCGCCGGTCGTCACATAGGGCAGGGCGCCGCTGATGGCGTCGCGGCCTTGCGCCATCTTGCCTGCATTCTTGCCCAGCATGCCGCGCATGACGACGACAAAGGCCTTGTCCAGCAGGTTGGCGCCTGTCTCCGTGGTGGTGGAGCGCGTGCCGTCAGGATTGGCGCGATTGGCAGGATCGGGTACATAGAAATCGATCACGGCGAGCCAGTTGGCCAGCTGTTCCGGCGACAGCGAGTCGTACAATGTGACCATCAGGGCATTGAAGACCTGCGGTGTGCCGATCTGCCAGTCCCACCAGTTGTCGTAATAGCTCACGTTGGCGCGATAGTGGTTCGCGACCATCCACTCGACGCCGGCGATCACGGCGGCCAGCACGTCGGGATTGTTTTTCAGGTTGGCGTTTCCGTTGACATAGGCGCTGGCCAGGCTGTTCAGGCGATTGAAATTGGTCGTAATGGTTGCGGAGGCATTCCAGTTCGCGGCGTTGGCCCATAAATAAGTGCGGCCTTCGCCGCGCTGCATGGTGTCCCACAGGTTTTGCGCGGCCGCCTGCGTGGCGGCTACCTGTGTCGCCACGTCGGCATCATTGGTGTCCACAGGCCCGCCACGCGCCAGCCATTTGGCGCGCAGGTCGTCGTATTCATCGGCGTGCGCAGCGCCGCCTATCGCCGCGGCGTGGGCAAATGCGGCCGCGATCAGGCCTCGCAATAACCAGGTCTTCTTTTGAAGCATGTCTCCTCCGGTCTAGCTCTGCATGGTAGATAACGTTATCACAATGAAGCAAAAATAAAGGCGGATAACGCGCTTTGGAATTTGTCCAGTTAATCGGTTAACGTTATCTCAATTTTGACCGATGTCGCAACATCAACGATATCCGGCGTTGCCATTCCGCCTCAAGGTGGCCGCGCCAGGCTTGCTTGTGCCGCGTTTGTGGGATAACGTTATCATATTTTGATGCTGAGGCTTGCTTATGGTGAATTGGAAGACAGGTGCAATTGCAGCGCTGGCGATGCTGGCCGGTGCAGTCCCCCCGGCCCAGGTGGCCCAAGCGGCCGGCAGTGCGAATCCGGCGATCTACGTCGACTGCTCAGCAAGCGGCGCGGCTCGCGCCGAAGGCACGCAGCAGCGTCCGATCCGTAGCCTGGAAGCCCTAAACGCCATCCGTTTCAAGCCCGGCACGCACATCTACTTCAAGCGCGGCGTGACTTGTTTCGGCAGTTTTAAGCCAGCCGCCGGGAGTTCAGGCGCGCCCGGGGCGCCGATCGTCGTGGACGCATATGGCGAAAAATCGGCAGCGCGGCCGGCGATCGCCGCGGGCTGCCGCGATGCCGCGGCGGATCCGCTGCAGCAGGCGACCGAAGCGAAGAAAACACCGTCCGGTATCAGCCCCTACCATTCGCTGTGCAGGAAGGACGACGGCATTGTGAATGCCGCGGCCCTCCACCTGCACAATGTGGATCACTGGGAGATCAACGCGCTGGAGCTGAGTAACGATGGCCTGGCCGAGGCGGGCCGCGTCGGGCTGCTGGTGCAACTGGAGGACTTCGGCACGGGCAGTCATTACCGGATCAACGATGTCTACGTCCACCATGTGCATGGCTATCTTGAAGATCGTCCCGAGCACAGCATGCCCTACAAGGCTACCGGTGGCATCCTGTTCCATGTGACGCGCGAGGGCGCAGGGCAGAGGAAGACCAAGTTTGACGATGTCGTCGTTGAGAACAGCGAAATTTTCAATGTCGATGGCATCGGCCTGGCGACGCGCTCGGCGTGGATGTGCCGCCCCAATGGTGCGCCCTGTGGCGATTACCCGCCATATAAGGGCAAGCCTGCCTACCTCGCCGAACAGGCGGCCGTGGCGGCAAGCGAGTATTACCCGTCGACGAAGCTGGTATTGCACAACAATAAAATCCACAACGTCGGCGGCGACGGCATTGTCGTCCGCACGGCCGCGGGCGCAAAGATCGAATCCAACCTGCTTTACGATATCTGGATGCGCGCGCCCGGCAACAGTGCGGGGGCCTGGGCCATCAACACGGACAATGCGGAATTTTCATTCAACGAAATCCACGGAACGCGCCTGCGCGAGCACATAGAGCCGGGTGATGGCATGGCGTTCGACGCGGATATGGGCACGCGCAACACGCGCTTCTACGCGAACTACAGCCACGACAACGCGGGCGGCATGATGCTGTTCTGCGGCTGCGGGAACGATGGCCTGGGCCAGCCTGCCACCGCATCCGACACGCTCGTCGAACGCAATCTCAGCCTGAATGATGGACGCCGCATCATTGCCATGGCCGGCAGCGAAAGTGCGCTGGTCAGGGACAACCTGATTGTCACGGACAAGCCGGGCGTGACGGCGCCGCTGCTGGAAAATATCCGTTTCCCGACAAAGAATGCCGTTGAGTTGCGCGGAAACCGGTTTGTGCATGCAGGCGGGCAGGGTACGCGTTTTCGTACGAAAAACCCGCAGGGAAGCGATGCGCACATCGTATGGGGCGAAAATGAATTCCTGGGCTTTGATGGCACGCAGCCGGCGGGTTGGGATACCGCGGACATGATCGCGAAGTGGATGGTGGAAACGGGCTTTGTAAGCCGCCGCTATCAGGCCCCGAAATGAAGAAAGCCCGCAAACGCGGGCTCATCTTTTGGCGCTGCCTGGATTACTTGGCGGCTGCGGTGGTGTCGGCCTTCATATCCTTGTGGGCGGACTTCTTCGCTTTCTTGTGCTTTTTCGCGGGCTTTGGCGGTGCGGGCTGGTCGGCTGCCGGAGCTGCTGCCGGTGCCGGCGTAGTGGCCGGGGCAGGAGTCTGGGCAAATGCTGCGCTGGCGAACAGGCCGATAATCAGAGTCGCGATAGTCTTCTTCATGGTCAGGATCCTCTAGAGTTGGCGTGGGGTTGAACTTCAAACATAGTTTCGGTGTTTCCGTTCGCTTTGGCAACCCGCACGCCATTACTTGTTACGTCTTGTTACTTTGCTGCAGCAGTTACGTCAGCCTTGACTTCCTTGCTTGCGGTTTTCTTGGCCTTCTTGTGCTTTTTCACGGCCTTCGGCGTCGCTGCCTGGTCAGCAGTTGCCGATTTGTCGGACGCCGCGGCAGGCGTGGCCGGGGTTGCGGGAACGGCTGGCGTAGCCGGAGTAGCGGCAGCAGCCGGGGTGGCAGCAGGCGTCGCCGGAGTCGCCGGGACGGCCTTGGTTGCCGGAGTTGCTGGCTGGGCGGCAGGCGCCGGGGTTTGTGCGAAGGCTGCGGTGGCGAACAGGCCGGCGATCAGGGTGGCAACAGTCTTTTTCATGGTCAGAGTCCTCTAGTGGTGCGTGTTGGTGTGTGTTCGGTTGTAGCGTAGCGATTACTTCTTGGCCGGAGCGGCTTCTTTCGCTTCGGTCTTGGCGTCGGTCTTCACATCAGCCTTGGCGACTTTTGCGTCGGCCTTCACTTCAGTCTTGGCAGCGGCCTTGGTGTCGGTGTGGACCTTGGTGTCGGTGTGCAGCTTGGCGTCGGCGTGTGCCTTGGCTTCCTTCGCATCAGCCTTCGCTTCTTTGGCATCGGCCTTGGCTTCCTTAGCGTCCGCTTTGGCTTCCTTGGCGTGGGCCTTGGCTTCCTTGGCTTCCTTAGCGTGCAGCTTGTGTTCTTCGGTCTTCACTTTCGCATCGGTCTTCACTTCCGTCTTGGCGGCAGCTTCAGGAGCGGCGGCAGGCGTAGCGGCAGGAGCAGCGGCAGGAGCCGGAGTCTGGGCGAAAGCAGCGGTGGCGAACAGGCCGACGATCAGGGTGGCGATGGTCTTTTTCATGGTACAGCTCCTCGTAGAAAATGGTATAAATCGATTCGGTTTGCTTTCCGAAGTGCACTGTTTGCCGTGTCACTTGTGCCTAAAAACGCGGCCTGAAAACGGTTAGTTGACGGTCATTACACATCGTTACAACTAGCGAAAATGCTTACAATTGTTAGCTGTCGTACTGTCAGCGCCGCGGCGGCGCGCTACGGTTGGTGTCATGAAAGACTCACTGAAGACTTACAAGGCCAAGCGCAACTTCAATATCACGCCGGAACCTGCCGAGGGCGGGAAGGAGGGCGGGGAAAACCGCGTCTTCGTCATTCAGAAGCATTGGGCTTCCCGCCTGCACTACGACTTCCGCCTTGAACTCGACGGCACGATGAAAAGCTGGGCCGTGCCCAAGGGGCCCAGCTACGACACCCACGACAAGCGCATGGCCGTGCATGTGGAAGACCACCCTATCTCTTATAACGAGTTCGAAGGCACCATCCCGGAGAAGCAATACGGCGCCGGCAAGGTGATCATCTGGGATAAGGGCACCTGGCATCCGCTGGAAGACCCGCGCAAGGGCTACAAGTCCGGCAGCCTGAAGTTCGAGCTGCGCGGCCACAAGATGCACGGGCGCTGGGCGCTGGTGCGCATGAAGGGCAAGGGCGAGAAGCAGGAACCCTGGCTGCTGATCAAGGAAAAGGACGAATATGTGCGCCCGGCCGCCGAATTCAGCGTGGTGGACGAGATGCCGGACAGCGTGAAGGCGCTGCCCATGCCCAATGGCGCCGCCGCGGCAGCCGCCGCGCCGCCGGCCGCCCATGCCGCCGACGCGTCGGAGGTCGGCGAGAAAGCGCGCCTGCCGCAGACCCTGTCGCCCGAGCTGGCGACCCTGGTCGATGAGCCGCCGCACAATTTCGAGGAATGGGTGTTCGAAGTCAAATATGACGGCTACCGCATCCTGGCCCGCATTGAAGGCAAGGACGTGAAGCTGATCACGCGCAACGGCAACGACTGGACGGCCAAGATGGAACCGCTGCGCGCCGCGCTGGCGAAAATGAAGCTGCCCGATGGCTGGTATGACGGGGAAATCGTGGTCCACGATGAGAGCGGCCGTCCCGATTTCGGCCTGCTGCAGCAAGCCTTCGACGGCTCGCGCACCGCCAGCATCGTGTACTTCCTGTTCGATGCGCCATTCCTCGATGGCTATGACCTGCGCCAGGTTCCGTTGGTGCAGCGGCGGGAACTGCTGGCCAAGGCGCTGGGCAAGCTGCCGGCGAAAGGCGTGGTGCGCTTCAGCGCCGAACTGAGCGCCGCGCCGGCTGAAATCGTGGCGGCGGCCTGCAAGATGGGGCTGGAAGGCGTGATCGGCAAGCGCCGTGACTCGGCCTATACATCGCGCCGTTCGGGCGACTGGATCAAGCTCAAATGCGGACAGCGCCAGGAATTCGTCATCGGCGGCTATACCGATCCGCAGGGCGCGCGCACGGGCATCGGCTCGCTGCTGCTGGGCTTGTACGGCAAGGACGGCGAACTGCATTATGCGGGCAATGTGGGCACGGGCTTCAATGAAAAGACCTTGCGCGACCTTACCGCCCGCCTGAAGAAACTGGATACCGACCAGAGCCCCTTCGCGTCCACCAAGGCGATTGCGAAGAAGTCGCACTGGGTCAAGCCGAAACTGGTCGCGGAAGTGAGCTTCAGCGAATGGACGCGTACCGGCTCCGTGCGGCATCCGGTATTCCAGGGCCTGCGCGAGGACAAGAAGCCGGAAGGCATCGAACGCGAAAAGGCAGCGCACACGGAAGATGTCGAAGCCAATGCCCATGCCGCCGAAGGCGCGGGCAAGGCGCCGGCACGCAAGCGCGCCGCTGCCCACGCGCCGGACGCGGAGCCGCATACGCTGGCGAGCCGGCTGCCGCCATCGCTGAAGGTGACCAATCCGGACCGCGTGATCGATCCCAGCACCGGCATGACCAAGCTTGGCCTGATCCGCTACTATGCGCTGGTCAGTGAACTGGCGATCGAGCACCTGAAGGGCCGGCCGCTGGCCCTGGTGCGCGCGCCGTCCGGCGTGTCGGGTGAACTGTTCTTCCAGAAGCACTCCGAAGTCGGCAAGCTGCCCGGCGTGAAGCAATTCCCGCAGGAGTTGGACCCCGGCCATCCGCCGATGCTCGAAATCGCCACGACCGAGGGCCTGCTGTCGGCGGCCCAATGGAATGTGGTCGAGTTCCACACGCAGAACGCCTTCGGCAAGAACTACGAGAAACCCAACCGCATGATCTTCGACCTCGACCCTGGCCAGGGTGTCGAGTGGGCGCAGATCCAGGAAGCCGCGCAGCTGATGCACGCCTTCCTCGACCAGCTTGGACTGCCGGCCTTCCTCAAGACCAGCGGCGGCAAGGGCTTGCACGTGGTGGTGCCGGTCAAACCGCACTATGACTGGGACACGGTGAAAGACTTCAGCAAGGCCGTTGTCGAGCACATGGCGCGCACGCTGCCCGAGCGCTTTGCCTTCAAGAGCGGCCCGAAAAACCGCGTCGGCAAGATCTTCATCGATTACCTGCGCAATGGCCGCGGCGCCACCACGGCCGCCGCCTGGTCGGCGCGCACCCGTCCCGGACTGGGCATCTCAGTGCCGGTGGAGTGGGAGGAGTTGGCCGGCCTGCGTGCAGGCGACCAGTGGACCGTGCAAAACGCCCACACGCGCCTGGACAAGGGGAACGACCCCTGGGCCGCTTACACGAAAAGCGCCGTCAGCCTCACGTCCGCCATGAAAAAGCTGGGCGTGGCCTGAACGGCGCATTGTCAGGCAGCCTTGCGGCGCGTGGTGGACTTGGCCGCGGTCTTTTTGGCCGCCGATTTCGCGGGGGCATGCGAGGATGATGTGCTGCGTGCGGCAGTCGTGCGGGACGAGGTGCTGCGGCCGGCGGCGGCGCGCGTGCTGCCGTTCTTGGTGGCGGCACGGCGCGGCTTGGGCGCTTCCACTTCTTCCTCGTCCGTGGCTTCGCTTTCCTCTTCGGCCGGCTCTTCCTCGGCGGCGGTCTTGCGGCCTTTCGCCGGCTTGGCGCCGCCCAGGCTCTGCTTCAACAGGGCCACCAGGTCGACCACATTGGACGCTTTCGGCGCCGCTTCCTCGCCCGATGGCGGAGTGATGGTCTTGGTCTGCCCGGCCTTGACCTTCTTCTCGACGATCTTCAGCACGTCCTCACGATACGTGTCGTGATAATCCTCTGGATGCCACTCATCGCTCATGCCCTCGACCAGGGACAGCGCCATCTGCAATTCCTTGTCCGTGATGCCTTCGGTCTTGGCGCTGCCCGGCAGCTTCAGGTCTTCCGGGCTGCGGATCTCGGTCGCATAGCGCAGCGTGTTCATGATGATGCCGTTGCCGACGGCGACCAGGGCGCACAGGTGCTGCTTGGTGCGGATCACGACCGTGGCGATGGCGACCTTGCCCGCCTTCTTCAGCGTTTCGCGCAGCAGGGCGTACACCTTGTTGCCGCCGCGGCCCGGGCCGAGGTAATAGGGCGTGTCGTAAAAGGTCAGCGGTACCGTGTCGGCATCCACGAACGCCAGGATGTCGATGGTCTGCGTGGCCTTGGGGTTGGCCTGGCGCAGGTCTTCCTCGGACAGCACCACGTATTCGCCGTCCATATACTCATAGCCCTTGACGATATTGTCCCAGGTGACTTCCTTGCCGGTGCTCTTGTTATAGCGCCGGAAGCCGATGGGCGAAAAGTCACGTTTATCGAGCATGCTGAGGTCGAGGTCGTGCGCTTGCACGGCCGTGTACAGCTCGACCGGTATGTGCACCAGGCCAAAGCTGATGGCGCCTTTCCAGAGCGAGCGTGCCATGGCCGCCTCCTTACTCACCAACGCTGCCCGTGACGGGCAGAACGATACCTGTAATATAGCTCGCGCAGGATGGCGCGGCCAGGAACACATAGGCCGGCGACAATTCCTCCGGCTGGGCGGGGCGGTGATAGTCCGTGCTCTCGCCAAACTTCGCCACTTTGTCCGGCGGCGAATCGGCGGGGTTCAGCGGCGTCCACACCGGGCCAGGCGCCACGGCGTTCACCCGTATGCCTTTCTCCAGCAAATTCGACGCCAGCGACATCGTGAAGGCGTGGATCGCGCCCTTCGTGGTCGAATAGTCGAGCAGCTTCTTCGAGCCGCGCAGCCCCGTCACCGATCCCGTGTTGATGATGGAGGCGCCTTTCTTCATATGCGGCAGCACGGCTTTCGCCATATGGAAGTAGCCGTAGATATTGGTCTTCATCGTGAGGTCGAAGCGCTCTTCGGAGACATCCTCCAGCGAGTCGGCGTGCTCCTGGAAGGCCGCATTGTTGACCAGGATATCCACCTTGCCGAATGCGCGGATGGTTTCATCGACGGCATGGCGGCAGAACGCCGGGTCGCGCACGTCGCCGGGAATCAGGATGCAGCGCTGGCCTTCGGCTTCCACGCAGCGCTTCGTTTCGACGGCGTCTTCCTGTTCATCGCTGAGATAGATGAGGGCCAGGTCGGCGCCTTCGCGCGCATACAGTACGGCCACCGCGCGGCCGATGCCGGAGTCGCCGCCGGTGACGATGGCCGTCATGCCATGCAGCTTGCCGCTGCCGCAGTAGTCGGGCGCCATGAACTGCGGCTTGAGTTCCATTTCGTGTTCCAGCCCGGGCTTTTGCAGATGCTGCGCCGGCAGCGGCGTGCCGGGGAAGTCGTGCGTGCCGGTCTGGGCGGGTTCCTTGCTTTCCTTTTGCGGCTGCGCGGAGCGGTCGCGCTGGTCCTGTTCCTGCTGGACTTCGCGTTGCAGATTCCCCGCATCGGCCTTGCTGTCGTTCTGTGCCATTTTCTTTGCTCTCCTACTCTGGGAAAGCCCAGTATTGGCGCTCGAAGCGATGCGAACAGTGCGCGTCCTCACATAAAAAGGATGTTGCAAAAATTGAATTTATGGCAAACTAGCGGGGATATAATTTAAATAACAACCATTGCGGGGAAGCCCATGTCGCCAAGCGAAAGCCATCGGAGTCCAACCGGCCTGTTCGTCAACCCGGCCAGCGAACGGCGCGCTGAATTCCAGGCCGCCTGCGGGGAATCGTTCGGCCGCCTGCTGACCGCTGAAAATGCCGGCGTGGCGCAGGACATGCTGAGCGAGCACCGCGTGGCGCTGCTGGTGCTGGACCTGGGCGGCTATGACACGGCCCGCGCCGCCGACCTGGCGGCACTCAGCAGCCTGGTACGCGCGCGGGACGGCGAGCCGGTCCTGGTGATCTGCCCCTACGGCAGCACGGTGTGGATTCCCGAACTGATGGCTTGCGGCCCGCTGCAGTACCGCATCAGTCCCATTCTCAACAATGATTTGCGCGAAGTGGTGGAGGGCATGTTGCGCGGCCCGCTCGATCCGCAAGCCAGCGCCCAGCAAGCGCTGCTCGACAAGGAAGCCGAGTTGCGCGACCTGCTGGCGATCCAGCGCAGCCTGCAGCGCGCGCTGTGCCGCATGGACGAACCGCAGGCGATGGCGGGCCAGATCTGTCTCGCGCTGGGCTCCTTCCCCGGCGTATGCCATACTGCCTTGCTACGCATGGGCGAACGCGGCAACCTTTCCCTGATGGCGCAGGAAGCGCCCAACCACCTGGACCTCGCCCGCCTGGCCGGCGGCAGCCAGCGCCTGCTTGAATCCCCGCTGCGCGACGTGTTCCCGCCGCTGCTGGCCGTCAGTTCGGGCGAACTGGTGCTGCTGGACACGCCGGAAAAGGCGGGCGAGCCGGAAATGGCCATGGCCCTGCACGACCACGGCGTGCGCATGGTGCTGGCCATCCCGCTGCGCAGCGAACCGAATGGTCCCATCCTCGGTGCGGTCAGCCTGATGTTCGACCGCCATGTGCAATTTTCGCGCGAGCACTTTTCCTGCTTCACCAGCCTGGCCCAGTTCATCAGCTTCGGCCTGGCGATGAGCGAGTTGCGGCAGCAGAACGATGCGCTGGCCGGCACGCTGACGCAACTCTCGACGATCGATGCGCTGACCGGCGCCGTCAACCGCCGCGA